>JALSIV010000122.1 GCA_026989685.1 Pirellulaceae bacterium
CCAACTGCTGGCCTCCATCGCTGAAATGCCGCAGTCGGATGCACTACTATCTGGCCGATCTGGAAGCGCGGCGGCAGGATGCCGCGAGTCGGGCATTGATCCTGGACCAGCGGGGGTACATCGCCGAAGCGACCACGGCCAATATCGTGTTCTGGTTTCCCGATGAGGGCCTGGTGACGCCTCGCGCCGAGTATGTGCTTCCCGGTGTGAGCCTGGCCGTCGTCGAAGAACTGGCGAAACGCCTGGGACTCCGCTGGACCGAGCGCGATATCGCGCCGCACGAAACTGCCTCCGCCGAGGAAGCCTTCCTCTGCAGTACGTCACCCTGCCTGATCCCGGTGTCGGCCATCGATGGAACCAGCGTGGGCGGTGGACACCCCGGGCCGATGTTCGCTCGACTGATGGCCGAGTGGAGCCGATGGGTCGGATGCGACATTCCGGACCAGGCTCGCCGGTTTGCGGCGCAGCGGACATCGGGGCCGAAACGGGACGGCATCGCCGAACCGGAAACGGCTCCCCACGGAACATAGGACCGACGAATCAAGCGATCGATGAGACCGACACGACGGACAAGACGACGACCGACGCCAAAGAATCCGGCGTTCCCGGATTCCGTCGTCACCCCTCCAGTCGCCCGCCTCCGGTCTCCGGCCTCCGCGCCGGTCTGGCTGTTGTTCGCCCTCATCGTGGCGGCCAGCAGCAGTTGTCGCTGGCAGTCTCCCGAGGCCACCATCGAGCACGCGGAAGAGCTGATCGAGCACCGCAAGCCGGCCGAAGCTTTGAGAACATTGGCGGGGCTCCTGAAGGAGGAGAGTCCGCCGGCGCGAGCCCTGTTCGTAGCCGGGGTGGCTCACGAACGACTGGGACAGACGGAGCAGGCGGTGGCGCTTTATCGCCGAGTCCCGTTTACCGACCGGGACAGCGCCCTGGCCGCCACTTCGCGGATGAACGCCGGCCGTCTGCTGCAGCATGCGTTGGGGAAATGGTCCCAGGCGGTGGTCTGTTATCGGGAAGTCGTCCGGCTGAATCCCGGCGATGTCGCGGCTCGTACCGAATTGGCAGAACTGCTATCGATCGCCGGGTGCCGCTGGGAATCGGTTCCCCATTTTCTGGCAATCGTGAAGACCGGGGAATTCGAACGGTCGCGACTGGTGAGTCTGGCAAATACGGTGGCGACGGTCAGCGCGCCGGAGAATCTGGAGCACGCTCGCAAGCGCTCGCCTCGAGACCCCCTGGTGCTGCTGGGGCTCGGAACGGAGCAGTGGGCCCAGCACCGCTTGGAGGAGGCTCGCGAATGGTTCGAGCAGGCGATCGCCGAAGATCCGTCGTTGTGGGAAGCCCATGGGCGCCTCGGCATCTGCCTCTGTGAACTGCAAGCTTGGCAGGCCATGTCCCAGTGGCAGCAGAATCTGCCGGAAGGCGACTTCGCCGTTCCCAACGTATGGATGGCGGCAGGCATGTGGGCCGAAACGGCGGGAGACCCGACCGGGGCCGCTCGCTGCTACCTCGAAGTCCTCAAACTCGACCCCACCGACGCTCGCGCGCACACTCGGTTGTCCCAGATTCTCGCCAACCAAGGAGAGCCCGAAGCGGCTCGTCTGCTGGCCGAGAGGGCGCGGCGGTTGATCCAGGTGCAGCAATATGTTCAGCGAGTCGAAGAGTCGCCCCTGGAGTTGACTCGAGTCGGACCGCTGATCGAAGCGTTGCACGAGCTGGGGCGCGACTGGGAAGCCTGGGGATGGGCTCGGCTGATGGCCGAAGCTCAAGCTCGGCTCGGTGTCCCGTTCGAGGAAACCAAGGCGTTGGCCAAGCAATTGGGGAAGTCGTTGGAGGAACCGACGCCCTGGGTGCGTCCCGAACCGCTCGCGCAGGTGCTGGCACTGGCCGAGCGGTTTGCGGTCCCGACATGGAGCGCGTTGACTGTCCGACCGGAGCAGCCCACTCCATCGGCTGCGGCGAGCGGCCAGGGCATCCGTTTTGCCATTGTCAATTCCGAGGCCCGCATCGATTTCTCGTATTACAACGGCACCGATTCCCCGCCGGCAGCACCGCGACTGGTCGAAGTCGACGGTGGGGGCGTCGGTGTGCTCGACTACGACGGCGACGGCTGGCCCGATTTGTGGTGGACGCAGGGGGCGAGTTGGCCACCCAAGCCCAACAGCCGTTGGCTCGACCGTCTCTATCGAAACCGGGGAGATGGAACGTTTCGTGACGTCACCACCGAGGCACGCATCCTGGAGTGGGACTTCAGTCAAGGCATCGCCGTGGGCGATTTCGACAATGACGGTTTCGACGATGTGGTCGTCGCCAACATCGGACGCAACCGCTGGTTCCGCAACCAAGGAGACGGAACCTTTCAGGAGGTCACCGACCAGGTGGGAGTCGACGGTGAACCGTGGTCCTCGAGCCTGCTGCTGGCCGACCTCAATGCGGACGGCCTCCCCGACTATTACGAAGTGAATTATCTGGCCGGCCGGGAAGCGCGGACACGCCTCTGTCCGGACCGCCAAGGGACCCGTCGGATCTGCCCCCCCATGATGTTCGATCCGGAAACCGACCGACTCTGGATCAATCGTGGAGACGGGACGTTTTCAGATGTCACCGCCGCCAGCGGCGTGGACTCGCATCGAGGCCGAGGATTGGGGATCACCACCTGGCGCGATCCGCGCCGGCCCGCTCGGTTGCACCTGTTCGTCGCCAACGACGTTACCGAGAACTTTCTCTGGCAAAACGAGACTCCCCAGCCGGGCGAAGTCCCCCGATTCTCCGAAATCGGCGTTCTGCGGGGAGTGGCCATGGACTACGACGGCCGGGCTCAAGCCTGCATGGGAATCGCCGTGGAGGATTTTGACGGTGACGGACGGATCGACTTCTTCGTGACGAATTTTTACGACGAGTGGAACACGCTCTACCGGCAGGTCGCGCCCGGACTGTTCCAGGACGTGACGAGAGGATCCGGTCTGGGCGAAGCCAGTTTGCGGATGCTGGGATTCGGCACCCAGCCAATCGACGTCAACCGCGACGGCCGCCCCGATCTGGTCATCGCCAACGGCCATCTCGTCGATGAAACGCGAATGCGCATCCCCTATCGCATGTCTCCTCAGTGCTTCCTGAACGTGGGGGAGGGGGCGTTTCAGGAGCTCTCCGCGAGCCAACTGGGCGACTACTTCGAAGGCCGTTGGCTCGGTCGAGCCATGGCCCGACTCGACTACAACCGCGACGGACTTGAGGACTTCGCCGTTACTCAACTATATTCCCCAGCTTGCCTTGTGGCCAACCGCTCGACCGTCGGCGGCGGCTGGATCGCCCTGTCGCTCCGCGCGCGGAACAGCGCGCGCCAGGCCGTGGGGACTCGAGTCACCGTCGTGACCACGTCGGGGGAACGAACCCAAGAGTTGACGGCTGGAAGCGGATACCAGGCGTCGAACGAGCGGCGGTTGGTGTTCGGTTGGGCCGAGCGGGCCGTGCTGCAAGAAATCGTTGTCGAGTGGCCGTCAGGGAAGCGGTCGGTCGTTCCGGCACGGGGTCTCAGAGGAGACTATATTGTCGTAGAGGGCGAGGAGCGGGCATTTGAAATCCCCGACTGATCCTGCTCGACGCCCCAGCCTGAAATGGTTGCCGCCCATGGCGAAAACGCGGAAAAAACGGAGACCGCGAACGCAACAGACGCGGCCGATCAACGACAACGGGCAACCGGGCAAAAAAAATCGCAAAAAACGCCGCGCCCCACTTCACTGCCGGGGATAGTGACGTAAACTGGGTAGAGTATGCCGGTCAGAGCAACTTTGATGTTCGACTCGCGCCAAGACTCGACCGTAGCTTGTTTTAGGGAGGTTTGAATCATGCGACAGGTGTTGACAGCAGTAGTTTGTGGCTTGTTCTTGCTGGGAGTGAGCGGGATCGCGTCGGCTCAAGACGCTCCCAAGCCCCCGCAAAAGAAGGAAGCTGCCAAGGCGGCCCAGAAGCCGGCTCCGGCTCAAAAGCAGAAGGCGGCTCCGAAACCCAAGAGCCAGAAGAAGGTGCAGAAGGTTCAAAAGCACACGCAAAAGCACGCGCAGAAGCACCCCCACCAGAAGCATCATCAGAAGCCCCATCAGCATCCGCACCAAAAGCCGCACCAAAAGCCGCACCAGAAGCCGTGCCAGAAATCGTGCCAGAAGCCATGTCAAAAGCCGTGCCAGAAGCCGCACCAGAAGCGCTAAACTCGAGTTGATTCGAGACGTTTTCCCGTCGGTGCTCGCGCATCGACGGGTTTTTTTGATTCTGGAGCCTGACTTACCGCCGCGACTCGCATCATCAAAGGGCTTGGGGTTGCCGTACCGGGAACGGCTCCACCCAATTGCCACATTCGCCCCGCCTCGCCGCGACTTGTCACCTGCGGTAATCTATGGTTGTCAGTGGGAACACCGGACATTGGGAAAGCCTGCAACAATACCCGCCGTTTCGCTTTCCGGCCTCGAGTCTGTCACTTGCGGCGTGTTTTTTTGTTGCGGGCTCTGAGAAACTGACTTGGACATTGTGAGGACGCCAGCCATGCGACGGAGAATCTGCCTGGGATTGAGTCTGGTAGCGGTGACGCTGCTGGCCGGTTCCGCCAGCGCCCAACGAGTGCGACCGATCCAGCAAGAGGAACTGGAATACCAGGAGTTCGCCTATAAGCAATGGTGGGACGCGAAGTGGGAACGCAAACTCGAGAATCTCCCGGTGAAGGGTTCGGTACCCGACTACCGCATTCCCTACTCGGGCCACGATTATCCCGATCGGGGCGGCGGAACGGTGCGAGCCATGTCGAAGTACGACTACGCGTTTCACGGCGGCCGCATGTTGGCCACCCAGTGGGAGCGTCAGGACGTGGGCAATGGTCGACGCCAAACGTACTATCGCAGACCTCTGTTGCGGTTGTTCGCCGGCCGCCGACCGCGCGTTCCCGGCTGGTACGGTCACTGCAACGGCTGGACCGCCGCAGCCATTCGACACGCCGAGCCGCAACACAGCGTGGTCCGCAACGGCGTCACCTTCACACCGGCCGACATCAAAGGACTGCTGGCCGAAATCTATATGTACAACGACAGCGAGTTCCTCGGCGGTATCGACCCGGTGATCAACGCGGGCACGCTCCACCTCACGTTCTGCAACTGGCTGGGACGGGGCGACCATCCCATCGGCATGGAAACCGCCGTGGGGGAAGTCGTGTTCAACTACCCCGCATACAAGTACGATGCGAAAGTCGAGAAGATCTCCGATCGCATGTACGAAGTCCAGATGACGGTGGTGTACGCCACGAGCACGAATTACGAGATGCAGCGTTCGCCTCGCTGGAGCAAACAGATGTACTTTCACTACGCTCTGGGGCTCGATGAGGAAGGCCGCATCACCGGAGGCGGTTACTACGGCGATAGCGCTCGGATCGACATGCTGTGGGCTCCGCTCAATCCCGTCCAAGCGGGCGAGAAAGGGAATGAACGAGGCAATCCCCACATCGACGTAAAGGAAGTCCTGGCGATTTGGCGCGAGTCGGTTCCCGAGGAGCTGCGGAAGAAATGGTGGAATATCGATCCCGCGGATGAAGACCGGATTCTGGAAGAAGACGAGTCGAATGAAGCGGCGACCACCGAAACGGAAATGACGGAGACGGCAACTGTTTCCACCGAAACCGAGGGCAGCGACGCGGAACCGAGCGAATCGGACGGCGAGGAAGACGGCTAGTTCGCGAAAACACACCCCACGGAGAAGACGCCGACGATGCGAGCGTTGGCGGCATCGTGCGAGCGGTGTGCTATTGCGGTTGCGGCTGGTCGCTGACTCGAGCCGCATGGGTCAGCCGTCGCACGACTTCCCTGGAGTCGCCCGTTTCGCGAAACAAGCAGACTTGACGTTCGGCCCACGTCGGCTCGCGAGCGATCCGCCGGCAATCGAGCAGATACTCGTAGCAACCGAGCTGTTGGGCGGCCGGAGTGAGTCGCTCAATCAAGAAATCGACGGTTCCCACCAGCGTCTGGACTTGGTGGGTGTACGAGTTGACCAGTTCGACCTGGTTGCCGAAACGGCACGCCCGCCATTTGTTCTGCCTCACCATCATCGGATGGCAGTCGTGCTGATACGTTCCCGAATCGATCAGATCGGAGAGCGTTTTCACCAACGCTTGAATCAACGCCGTTATCGTGATCACGTCCCGCAAATTGCCCGGCATGTCGCAGACGCGCACTTCGACCGTGCCGAAGTTGTGGTGCGGTCGCACGTCCCACCAGATCTCGCGGATGGTGTTGATGAAGCCCGTCTCCACCATGTGATTGATCAACCAGGTGTACTCGCTCCAGTTGCGCATCAGCGGCGGCAATCCGGCGGTCGGCAAACCTTCCATGATCTTCGACCGCATCGACTGCAGTCCCGTATCCCGTCCCTCCCAGAACGGACTGCTGCATGTCAGGGCCAGCAACGTGGGCAAGTGTTGCAAAATGCGGTCGCAAATCATCACCGCCTTGTCACCCGAGTCGACGCCGACGTGGACGTGCAGCCCGAAGGTGCACAACCGTCGTGCCATTTCCTGCAGCATCTCAACGAGATGCAGATAGCGATCGTCGGGTGTGATCTGTTGCGACTGCCAGTGGGAAAACGGGTGAGTGGCTCCCCACCACAGCATCAGACGTTGTTCGTCCAGGATCGACTCGGCCACCGCCAATTTGCCTCGCAAGTCCTCTTCGGCCTCACCCACCGTCGTGCAGACTCGCGTGTTGATCTCCAATACCGATTGCATCAGCTCCGGCTTGAAGAACGGCTGTAATTCGGCCGGAACCTTCTCCAAGACCTGAGCCACCCGGCTGGTCAATTCCATGGTCTCCCGGTCGACCAGTCCCAGTTCGAGTTCTACACCGATCGTCGGTTGCTCGTTCGCAGAAAACTCGATCTTGCCCATCGGTGGTGGCTCCCCCGGAGTACTCACACTCGGCAGCCAGAGTGTTGTCGGACCCCATCCTCGCGACGCCCGAGGATCCCGCACCGGCTTGCGGTTGTCACTACCATCCCTACAGTCTCCGGCCTCCAGCCTCGCGAGCGAAGCGCGGGTTAAGCTCTCATCTCCCACCAGCGCAACACGGCTTCGGCCAGCAGACGGCTACCGATCGCCAGCGCCCGTTCGTCGATGTCGAAATCGGGACTGTGAAGCGGACGTCCTCCACGGCGAGGCCCCCGGCAACCCAGTCGGGCCAATGCGCCGGGAACTTGCTGCAGATACATCGCGAAATCCTCGCTTCCCATACTCGGCCTGGCAATCCACTCCACTCCCTCTTCGCCGACCACTTGCACCGTGCATTGTCGCAACAGGTCGACCGCGTCCCGGTCATTGATCACGGACGGAGCGCTCACGCCGTAGCCGACTTCGATGCGCGTCTGCGTGATTTCGGAGACTCCTCGAGCAATCTGGGCGATGTGCTCCATCGTCCCCAGCCGGATCGGTTCGTCGAGCGTCCGCAGTGTCCCCTTGAGCTTAACAGATTCGGGGATCACGTTGGCGTTGTCGCCCGCCTCCACTTGGCAAATGGTCAGCACGACCGCATCCTGGCTGTTGGTGAGCCGAGGGATATAGGTGTACAGGGCGTTGACCAACTGAGCGGCGGCGGCCACCGGATCTCGAGCTTCATGAGGGCGAGCCGCGTGCCCCCCACGGCCGTGAATCGTGATTTGCACCTCGTCGCAATTCGAGGTGAGCACGCCGCGCCGCAGGCCGACGCGCCCCACCTCCCGACTCGGATCGACGTGCAGCGCCACAATCGTGGCCACTCGTTCCAGGGCCCCCATCCGAATCATCTCGCGAGCCCCCGCCGATGTCTCCTCGGCCGGCTGAAAAATGGCTCGGCAGTGAACCGGAAAGGTCACCACGCCGTCATCGATCAATTCACGAACGGCCAACATGGCCCCCAGCAACATGGCGGAGTGGGCATCATGCCCGCAGGCGTGCATCACACCGGGAACCCGGCTGCGATACGGCACCTGCTTGCAGTCCTCGATCCGCAGCGCGTCCAGGTCGGCCCGCATCGCGAATCGGACCGTTCGACCACTGGCAACCTGGTTGCTCAAGTCGGCAACCAATCCACATCCCTGCGGCGCGACCAGCACGTCGGCGCCCGCTTCTTCCAGCCACTCTTTCAACTGGCGCGTCGTTTCCCGCTCACGACCCGACAACTCCGGGTGCCGGTGGAAATGTCGGCGAACGGCGATGAGGCGATCCGTAAGCCGGGTAATCGACGCAGCCAGCGCTTCGTGCCAGTCGGAACGCTGCCGCGTGGATGCCGCCGAATCGCCTGTGGTTGCCATGGTCCGCCCATCACCTCCCGTCTGTCGGTGTGCCCGACGGTATTTGCCAGCTTTCTCCGGCACTTGCCAGCGCCGCTAGGGTGGGTCGCCTGATCGACCCCGCTACTTCAGTCTACTCCACGAACTCGGGACTCACCAGCGGAACGACCCCCGCCCGATGGCCACGCTCGAGCAATAGTCGTACGGCCCGGCGGCCGGCTTCGCCGAAGTCCAATGTCCAATCGTTGACGTACATTCCCACAAAACGGTCGGCCGAATCGGCGTCGAGTCCGCGTCCGAATTGCAACGCATACTCCAGGGCATCCCGGCGGTGTTCCAAGCCGTACTGGATCGACGTTTTCAGCAGGCGATGGACGTCCGCCATCGTTTGCGTTCCCAGATCTCTGCGCAAGGCGTTGGCTCCCAAAGGCAACGGCAAGCCCGTATCCGCCTTCCACCACTTCCCCAAGTCCTCGACCAACTCGAGATTCGAATCGTGGTAGGTCAACTGCCCTTCATGAATCACCAATCCCGCACCGATCTCCTCCCCATCGAACCGCCCTCGCGAAACCGCCTCGAGGATCTGATCGAAGGGAACCACCACGAAGGGAAAATCCCTGCCCAGCCGCAGCCGCAGTGCCAGAAAAGCCGAAGTCCAGGTCCCGGGAACGGCGATCGGTTGATCGCCCAACGATTCGACCGGCCGTCCCTGTTTGGCCACCACGATCGGACCATAGTCATCGCCCATGCTGGCCCCGCACGAACAAAGCACATACTGATCTGCCAGATAGGCATAGGCGTGTATACTGATCGCCGTCAATTCGAGTTCCCCGGCGACGGCGCGGCGATTGAGCGTCTCGATGTCGACCAGCTCGTGCTCGAAGCGATAAGCCCCGGTGTCGATCTTCTCCTTGGCCAAAGCATAAAACATGAACGCATCGTCGGGATCGGGGCTGTGCCCCACGCGGATCAACTGGCGATCGGTCACCGAAACCACCTCTACCTCCAAGGGTTGAACAAACCGGGCCCCACGGCGACCCGAGAAAGTGGCCAGTCTAGCCACACACGCGGCCGGCGGGCAGCGGGGCAGGCATCCGGGTGAGGAGCTTTCCGTTGGTCCCCCACGCAAATCGCCTCCCCAGCCGGCAAAAACTCCCGGTTGGCGTTGGGTATCTCGGCCAAGTTTCCCAGTTTCCTCCGGATCCCCATTTTCTCTTGACCTCAAACCCGAGTCCAACGAAACTCGCCGCCCTAACAGGTTATCCGCAGACTTCCTGCCGCAACCAACGCACGCGAAGCCGGACGGCGACACGCTGGGTTTTGTTGCAGGGTTTGAAACACGGCCTCGCGCACCACAGCCGGAGCTGAGCACCTCCCCGCTCAAACGGAGTTCGCCATGAAAGGGATCACCAGCCTCGCCCTCTTAGTCGCCGTGACTCTGATTGGTACCAAGTTCGTCTACGACGCCATTGATCTGGGACCCTCGAAGACGCAATCGGACACGGAACACAACACCGCAGGAGACAGGGCGACCACCGACCATGGCCAGTCGGAAGCCACGCCGCGCCGACCGGCCTCTCCCAAGGAAATCGTGGCGATGCTGTTCGAGGCACTCAAGAAAGGAGACCGCGAAACGGTCGAGGGATTGCTCTCTCCGGTGGCCAGAAAAGAGATGCCCAAATACGGCCTGAAGGTCGAACCACTGGGCTCTCCCGACGGGCAATACCAGATTACCAAAGTGGAATTTCCCAAGGGGAAGAGCGATACCGCCTACGTGGCCTGCATTTGGAAGGAGCCGCGACCGAACGGGACCATCGATGCGGCCGAAGTCGTCTGGGTGGTGCGGAAGCAGAGCGGCGACCAGTGGCGGATCACCGGCATGGCCGTGGAGAGTCCTCAGAAGCAACTGGTGTTCTTCGACTTCGAACGGCCGGACGAGATGATTCGCGAGTGGGAGCGACTCAATGTCCTCTACGCTCAACAAGAAAAGCAATCCGGTTCGGCCGCTGCCACTACCGCCGGCCGCCCTCGGGAAAACAGACTCCGCTAAAGCCGGCCCACTCCTGCCACCGCCGTGGATTTGCCGCCTATAATGCCGGGCATGAGTACGATTCCCCGGCTATTCTGGCAACGCGTCGATGACTCCAGCGACGAAGTCGCCTTTCACCGTCATGTCGGTGAGGGGCACTGGGATGCCGTCTCGTGGCAAGAAATCGCCGGTCAAGTCGTGTCGGTAGCCGAAGTGCTGCGGGAAGCCGGTGTGGGCCCTCGAGATCGCGTCGCGTTCTACAGTGAGAACCGTGACGAGTGGCCGATCGTCGATCTGGCCATCCAACTCGTGCCCGCCGTTCACGTGCCGCTTCATGCACCCCTTACGGCAGCGCAGGCCCGCTACCAGATCGACCATTGCCAGGCCAAAGCCGTGATCGTGTCGGGTAACGAATTGGCCACGCGGCTGGAACAGGCATACGAGCGGCTTCCAACCGCCACGCGCTGGTTTTCACTTGATTCGATCGACCGGCCTCCTTTTCGGCCGTTGCCGTCGCTCGCCGCGTCGGTCGATCGACCGCGGGCCGAAGACGCGGCGCGCCGCGTCGCCGAACAAGTGACCGAAGAAGAGCTGGCAACCATTCTGTATACGTCGGGGACCACGGGCGAACCGAAAGGCGTGATGCTGAGCCAGCGGAACCTCTACACGAACGCCACGTCGACGGCCGCCGTCTATGACCAGGACCCGGGAGGCCTGCGTCTCGGCATGCTTCCTCTTAGCCACATATTCGCTCGAGTCTGCGATCTGTACATGTGGCTGGCTCGAGGAAACGAGTTCGCTCTCGCGCGAAATCGCGAGACCGTCCTCGAAGACTGCCAGGTTCTCAAGCCTCACTGGCTCAACGGAGTCCCCTATTTCTTCGACAAGTGCTACCGGATCCTCCGCGAACAAGGGATCGCCGAGCAACCGGGCGCCGTGTCGCGGCTGCTGGGTGGCCGGATCGAATACTGCTGCTGCGGCGGTGCCGGACTTCCCGAGTACTTGTTCGACTACTACCAGAGTCAGGGCGTCCCTGTGCTGCCCGGTTACGGTCTCACCGAATCATCGCCCGTGATCAGCGTCTCGCGCACCGACGCGGTGCGCCGCGGCGCTTCGGGACGGCCCATCGCCGACGTCCAGGTCCGCATCGCCGAGGACGGCGAGATCCTGACGAAAGGGCCTCATGTGATGATGGGGTACTACCGCAATCCAGAGGCCACGTCTCAGGCAATCCGCGATGGGTGGCTCTATACCGGAGACTACGGCCGGATCGATAACGATGGTTTCCTCTACGTGACCGGGCGCAAGAAGGAGATCATCGTCACCGCCGGCGGAAAGAATGTTTCGCCGATCCTGCTGGAATCACTGCTCACCCAAGATCCACTCATCGAACAGGTCCTGGTCGTAGGCGATTCCCGCAAGTACCTGGCGGCACTGATCGTCCCCAATCTGCGGCTGCTGCGACGGCGCTTCGAGCAGCATTCGGCCGGCGACACGAATATGGCACTAGCCGATGCCAGTATGCTCGAGGATCCGCGAGTCGAGCAGTGGTTCGAAGCAATCATCCAACGGCAACTCGCGTCGCTGTCACCGTACGAGCAGGTCCGGCGGTTCCGCTTGCTCGAGCGTCCTTTCTCCATCGAAGCCGGTGAAATGACTCCCAAACTGAGCCTGCGCCGCAAAGTGATCGAAGAACATTACCGCGACGTGATTGACGCCATGTACGAGTCGCCCAAAGCGGATTGAGCCGCCTCATTTCTCACCCACTTCGGGCCCCGAAGTGGTCGGGGAAAGGCCGACCGTTCTCGACCCGTCCTGGAACTGTGATCGGCGCACCCTCCACCCTCCACCCTTCACGGAAACAGCCCACGCAACAGCTTGGCACTGGCGACCCGCTCGATCCCTTCGATGAGCGCGGCGGTGCGCATGTCGAGCCCGTCTCGCTGGCTGCGCAGCAGCGTGCGCTGAAACGCTCCCACCATCACTTTGTGCAGGCGGTCGTTGATCTCTTCGAGCGTCCAGGTGAAGTTCTGCGTGTCCTGGACCCATTCGAAGTAGGACACGGTTACGCCACCCGCGTTCCCCAACACGTCGGGCAATACGAAGATGCCTCGGTCCTGCAAGATCCGGTCCGCCTCGAGTGTGGTGGGGCCGTTGGCTCCTTCGGCAACGATCTTGCACCGCAGCCGCGCGGCGTTCTCGTGAGTGATCTGGTTTTGCACGGCCGCGGGAACCAACACATCGCATTCCAGTTCCAGCAATTCGTCGTTGCTGATGGGTTCGGCATGAGGATACCCCTGCAAGGACCCGTGTTGAGCCACGTAATCGGTAAGCGATGCCACGTCGAGTCCGTCCGGATTGTAGATGCCGCCACTCACGTCGCTGACGCCGATCAGCCGAACTCCCTGTTCGCTGAGAAATCTGGCGGCGTTGCTCCCCACATTTCCGAAACCCTGCACGACGGCGGTACTCTGCTTCAGTCGCAGACCGATGTGTTGAGCCGCCTCCACGATCAAGTAGACCAGGCCACGCCCCGTCGCCTCGGTGCGTCCCAGCGAGCCTCCCAATACCACCGGCTTGCCGGTGACGATCTCCGGCACCGAATAACCGACCTGCTGGCTGTAGGTGTCCATGATCCAGGCCATCACCTGCGCATTGGTTCCCAGATCGGGCGCGGGAATGTCTTTGTCGGGCCCGATCATGCTGATGATCTCCATCGTGTACCGCCGCGTCAGCCGCTGGATTTCCGTTCGCGAAAGCTTCGTCGGGTCGATCCGCACGCCCCCCTTGGCGCCGCCGAACGGCAAGTGCATCAGCGCGCACTTCCAGGTCATCCACATCGCCAGTGCCGATACCTCGCCCAGATTGACCTCGTGATGATACCGGATCCCCCCTTTGGTGGGCCCCATCGTCAGCACGTGCTGGACTCGGTAGCCGAACACGGTTTCCACGTTGCGGTAGTCGTCCCGCCGGCAGGGGAAGCTGACCATCAGCGTCCGCTGCGGGAACAGCAGCCGATCTCGGATATTCTCATCCAATTGCATGACTTCCGCTGCGCGGAGGAACTGCTGCTGCGCCAGTCGGAACATGGGCGAATCCCATTCCGTACTGGAAGCCAACGGTTGATCGAACGGCTCGATGATCGACGTCATAGTCGATTCCCTCGCTCAGACAAAGGAGATTAGGCGTGCGGGCTGTGAATGAGATTATCGTTCCTGCTATGGCATCTGGAAATGGGGCGCGACCGACCGTTTTGAACGAACTCGGGGTTGGATACGTATCCACGAAGAGTGCCCCGTTTGCTACGATAGAGGTATCGGGCGTGGGCGGGTCCTATCGAACCGGCCGGGTCGCTCCCTGACGCGGGCTGCGCCCGCAAGGCTGGAGGGGGGAGGCTGTAGGCGTGGTGGTGAGAATCGAAAGGCAGCGAAACATGCGTGCACGGCGCGCAGATGGGATAAAGTAAGAGGCTGTCACAAAACTCCATGCCGCAAGCAACACGCCCGAGGCCGGGAAGCGGTTCGGCTGGTTTTGTTACAGGCTCTAACACTCTACCGTAGTATGCCAAGAGGAACGATGTCGATGGCGAGCACGAGTCGATGGCGAAAGGGAAGCGGGTTCCGCCTGGCGGCGGTGCTCGGTCTGGGATTGGTTTTGGCCGCGACCGGATCCGCCTCGGCGGCGGTCGCCAAGGCACTGCTGCGGCTGCAGGAGCAGGTCCGCGAGGTGGCGGCGCGGGCGATCCCGGCCACCGTGTGCGTTCTCAACGGCCCCGGCTCGGGCAGCGGCGTGATCATCAGCGAGGACGGATATGTGTTGACGGCCTCTCACGTCAGTGCCGGTGCCCGCGACGACACCGTACGACTGATTCTCAGCGATGGCCGGCAAGTACAGGCCAAGTCGCTCGGCGCCAATCGAACTCGCGATGCCGCCATCTTGAAGATCACCGATCCGGGACCATGGCCGCACGTTTCCATGGGGCGCTCGGCGGATCTCAAACAGGGAGATTGGGTCATCGCACTGGGGCATCCCGGTGGTTTCGAGCGGGGGCGCACTCCGCCGGTCCGCTTGGGCCGAGTGATCACCACCACCGACGGTCCGTTCGGACTGATCACTGATTGCACGGTCATCGGCGGCGATTCGGGTGGTCCGTTGTTCAATCTCAAGGGTGAAGTCGTCGGCATCCACAGTTCGATCGCCGCCTCGACCACTCAAAACCGGGACGTACCGATCGACGTCTTTCATCGCGATTGGGACGAGTTGCTGAAGAAGCGACGCTGGGGAAAACTCGGGCAGTTGCTGGTTCCAGCGGGAGCCGGTTATCTGGGTGTGGTGGTCGAACCGGCGGCCGACCGGGAGGGGCTCAAGGTCGTGGAAGTGGAGGAAGACGGCGCGGCCGCCCAAGCCGGAATCGCAGTGAACGACGTGCTCCTATCGTTCGACGGTTACCTACTGACGAACACCTATTCGTTGGTGGAATCCGTGGCCGCACGCATGGCTGGAAGCCAAGTCAACATCCGGCTTTCTCGTGGCGACAAAGAGATGTCACTGACGGTCGCACTCGGGTCCCGACCGGGTGAGACTCCGGGGGATGCCTCGGACGAGGAGAGCGGCGACGAGTTGTCGCTGCCTCCGGAAGTGGAGGAACTGCTCGATCCTTTCAAGGAGGAAGCTGGGCCGGATGGAAAGGGTCGCACGGGAGGAACGCGAATCCCGCTCACAACGATTCTCCCGCCCAGTTATTTCGCGGAGAACGGTGGAGCACCCAGGCGCGATGCCAAGCCACGGCCGTTCGAAAAGAAACATGCGTCGGTGCTGGGCGGGTTTCGCAGCGTCGCGCGGCGAGCCGCTCTCTCGACTGTCGGAATCCTCGCCCACGGCAAGCCCGCAGCACTGGGAGCTCTGATCAATCGTGAAGGTGATGTGCTGACCAAGGCCAGCGAGCTGCGAGGGGACGTGACGATCCGTTATCCCGACGGAAGTCTGCAGAACTGCACGGTGGTGGGAGTCGATTCGGCCACCGATCTGGCGCTGCTGCGGCCCGAGGTGAAGGGCACGCACGGCGGCGTGCCTCTCAAATGGAAAAAAGAGGCCGACCCTGTCGGCTCGTTGGTGGTCACACCGGCGCCGGACGGAACGGTGGTCGCCGTCGGCGTAATCAGTGTGGCGACGCGCCGGCCCCGTTCGTCTCGCGCCTTCCTGGGGATCGGCACCGATCTGCGGGAAGGAGGCGTCACGATCGTGCAGCTCGTGCCGCGAACGGCGGCCGCCCAGGCGGGCCTCAAGGTCGGCGATGTGCTGCTCAAGATCGCCGATGATCCGATCGAGGAGGTCGAAGATGTGTTCACCGCCATCGGCAAACACGCTCCCGGTGACACCATCGAGGTCCGTGTGCGGCGAGGCGACGAGGAACTGACGTTGAAAGCCAAGTTGAAAACGCCACCCAACATGACCGCTCGACGATTTGAACAGATGAACTCGATGAGCGGCCCGCGGAGTAAGCGTCGCAGCGGATTCCCCCAGATCGTGCAGCACGATTCGGAGATTCCACCGATCGCCTGTGGTGGCCCGCTGGTCGACCTGAACGGAAAGGCGGTCGGCATCAATATCGCTCGCGCCGGGCGCGTCGAATCGGACGCCATTCCCGCCGAGACGATTCAGGCGATGCTGGCCGATCTGCAATCGGGCAAGATGCCTCCGCCGAAGAACTTCGGACGCGATGACGAGGCATTGCGCAAGGAGATCAGTCGAACCAAAAGCCAAATCCGACAGTTGCAACGGCGACTCGAACAGCTCGAGCGTCAATTGCAGGGAAATTAGGGACTGGCGACTGCCTCGGCCCTATCCCCGGATGCCGAACGCCTGTTCGAGTTTCTTCGTGTACTTGCGGCACTCGGCCCGCACGTCACCCGCCTCTTCGTATTCCAGCACGATATAGCCGCGGTAGCCGGAGTCGGCGAGTATCTGAGCCAACAGATCGAAATCGGCCGGCTGCGACTTTCCGTCCGGGCCCGGGATCGACACCTTGACTTGCACATTGACGGCGTACGGGGCTGCCTGCTTGATGGCCGCATAGGGATCTTTGTCGCGGAAGTTGCCCGTATCGAGGTTCACGCCGAACCAGGGGCTCTTCACGTCGCGCACGATCGACAGCAGGCCCTCCACGGTAGCGGTGGGTCCGCCATGATTCTCCAGCGCCAGGTGAACACCGTGCCGCCCGGCATAATCGCAGCACTCCTCCAGTCCCTCCACCATCCACCGGTGTGTCTGCCGCGGATCTTGCCCTTTCTTTTGATGACCGGCAAACACGCGGATCACCGGCGCTCCCATCAGTTCGGCTCTCACCACCCACTCCTTGACCATCCCGAGCTGTCGATCCCGCTCGGGTCCCGGTGGATGTCCGAAGTCGTTGCCCACCGCAGTTCCCGAGATGTCCAGTCCAAGCAAGAAGGCGTGATGTTTGAGCTTCCTCAAGAATCCCGGCGTCACCGGATCGGGAAAGTAGTAGGACGTCAATTCGGTTCCATCCAACCCGAACGCGGCGCAATCGTCCATGAAGTCGAACAGCGTGAGTCGAGAGTTCTTGCCGCTGAGCAGCTTCCGATAACTGTACGCGGCCATGCTCGACTTGAATTTGGCCTTGCCCGTGCGGGGAATCGGCTCGATGGCGGAAACGGAGCGGGTCACGACCGCCATGCCGCTCAAGGCGGCTCCCGCCAACCATTCGCGACGCCCCACTCTCTGTGTTCGTTCGGTCATTGCTGTCTCCTTCGGTGATCCGGCAGACTCGGCCTTGATTCTACCTGCCGGCAGCCCCGCTTTCCAGCCGCGAGGGAACGACAGTCCCGATGATCGATACAATCGTCCCACCTTCTTGCGAAACGAGTGTGGATTGGGTGTTTTTTTCCGTCGACGGTTTACAGTGTGAGCTATGTTTGCCGGACGAGCAGGCGTACGCCTGTGCATGAGAGGAACTCGGGGGTAATGGCCATGGTGGGACGCGAGGCTGTGCGAGGACGACCGGACCGGCGCCCCGGACTTTGCCCTGTCCGTGCTGTCACATGGTTGGCACTGGCCACATGGGCCATCACGGCTGCCTCTTCCCCACTTCATTCCGCGAACTATGTGGTCTGGAAGCCGCCCCAGTTCGCCAAGCCGAAGTCGCCGTACCCGGCCGCCTATCCACTCGACCAATTGATGTGGCTGGCCATCGGCGCTCCCGAACAAGCTCGACCGAAAGCCGTGCTGTGGGACCATACCCTGCCACCTTGGCCCGCCGACGGCCTGGAGCGCGCCGAAGTGGCTTACGCGGCCGGCGTCGAACTGGAGCAACTCCGTTCCCCCCGCTGCCTCGAGTTCTACTACGTGGCGATCTGGAACGTGTGGCCGCACGTTCCCCCCGATCCGCGATCCGCTCCTCCGATCTCCAAGCGAGCGTGGAACGTCTACCATTCGTCGGTCGCGCGGTTTCTCCAACAAGCGGTTCGCCACAAGCGATGGGATCCGGTTCGAGGAGTTTCCGTGCCGACGCCGATGGGAAAGGTGATCGTCCAGCCGCGGCTGAACGGGTTCTACTGGAAGCCCAAAGACTTCAATCACATCGAGCTGGTCGGGGATTATGCGGCGCCGCCCCTCCAGGTGCGCTACGCGACTCCCGGTATCGGTGTCCCGCTGGTCGTGCTGCGCAAAGGATCTTCCGATGATCCGTTTCTCAGTCACGATGTCCCCTTCTCGGCAACGGCCCTGATTCGCCCTCACTCCAACGACACCGTTCCCACCACCGGCTCGACTCCGTCGGTATCGCATGTCGCTGCGCTGGAGTTGTACGATCCGCGCCGAGTCGAGGAAGTCACCATGACGCTGGGGCGTGTCCCGTTGGCGCGCGATCTCTCCGCCTACATCGCCTGGGCCCTCAAACGGGCGCAGCGCTGCCAGTTGGGTCGACCGGCCGGTGCCGTTCAGCAAATCCAGTCCATCCAGCAATGGCAGGCGGGTCCACCCGTTCGAGCCCGACTGTGGATGATGGAGCCTCACCGTCGAGGAAAAATCCCCGTCGTCTTCATCCACGGTCTGTTTTCCAGTCGGCTGGCATGGGCCAACGTGGTCAATGAGTTGCAAGTGCTGCCCGGCATCGAGCGGAATTACGAATTCTGGGTATACGAATACGATGCGTCGCGCAACTTTGTGGTGACGTCGTCCATCTTGAGACAGCAGTTGTACGAGGCGACGAGTCGACTCGATCCGCAAGGGTACGACCCCGGCCTGGGGAGGATGGTACTGATTGGTCACAGCATGGGCGGTCTGGTGGGCAAGTTGCAGGTCGCTTCGAGTCAGGACCGGTTGTGGAACGTGGCGGCTCGCGTTCCCATCCAGACCGTGCAGATGGACGAGAACAGCCGGCAAATACTCGAGCAGTCGTTCTTTTTCGAACCGGTTCCGTTCGTGCGCCGGCTGGTCTATGTGGGGACGCCTCATCGGGGTTCCCCCTATGCCGGTCGAATCAGCAGCCTGTGCGTGGCGACTGTCGGCCGCAACACCCAGGCGATGCAGGCCCATCGCAAGGTCGTCCGAGACAATCCGGGGGTATTCAAGAAAGAGTTCCGACACCGGCCCCCCAACAGCGTCGACATGCTGGCTCCCAAGAGCTCCTTGTTGCAGGCGATCGAGCACCTGCCGCGCAGTTCCCACGTGAAGTTCCACTCGATCATCGGCACGGCCCACTCGCTCCCCGGCTATGGAGCCGCCGATGGAGTCGTGCCGGTCACGAGCGCTCGAGTCCTCCCTGTCAGCAGCGAGTGCTACGTTCCGGCACTCCACATGGAGTTGCTGCTGTCTCGCCGGGTCTCCCAGGAGATCGCTCGGATCCTGCGCGAGCACTTGCGGGAATCCGGATTGTAGCCATCGCCCTTTCGGCTTGCTATGATGGCGTCTCCATGCGTCGAACCTTGCGATGGCGATGGGAGGCGAAATGAGCGAGCGAACAAACGAGAGCCGGCCCTCGTTAACGGCGGATGGCCGCACGATTCGTTACGGCAGTTACCCCGAGTTGACCTGGGCAGCCATTGGAGTCGGCTGGATATTGGGCATCCTGATCGCCGTGTCGATCGCCTACGCGGCCCTGCTGTTGGGATTCTCGATCGAGGGTTCGGAACTGGCGGCCATCTTGGGCTGGGGCATCCTGCGCGGCGTGATGCGGCGCACCAGCATCATCGAAAACAACATCAACCAGACGATCGCCTCGGCCGTCAACGGCGCCTCGGCCGGCATGATGTTCTCGCTCGTCGCTTTGTTCATCCTGGCATCGGAAGAGCAACCGCTGCCGGGAGCCGAAATGTTCACGCAGTTCAATCCGGTGGTGGTCGTACTGGCCTGCATTGCCGGTGGCGTGCTGGGGCTGGTGTTTGTGATCCCGTTGCGCAAACAGATGATCGACTTCGATCGCCTGGCGTATCCCGGCGGCATTGCGGTCGCCGCCATTTTGCGATCTCCGGGAGCCGGCACGCGCAAGGCAGTGCTGTTGCTTTGCGGCGGAATCTTCGCCGCGCTGATGAAGCTCTTTTTCGACTGGGTAACCGGCGAAGCGGACCCGGAACTGCCCGTGGGAAAATATCTGGGACTTCCGCCGTACCTCAACATCACGTTTGCTCTGTCCGTCATGACAATCGGCGTCGGCTACCTTTCCGGCAAGGGGGGCTTCTGGTTTGGTGTCGGTGGGTTCATCTGTTATTGGCTCCTGGCACCGCTCCTAGCGGTGTTCGGCCAAGGAGAAGTAGCGCAATGGATGGACAATGCCGGCAAGTTGAGGGGCGAATTGTTTCGTCCGACGGGAATCGGCATGCTGGTCGGCGCTGCCATCGGCGGCGTAATCGGTGCACTTCCGCTGATGATCAGCGCGATCCGTTCGCTGCACGACGCGTCCCGCTCGGGCCAACACCAGGACGCCGAAGAACTACCGGCCTGGTCGCTCTACCTGGGAATCCTGCTTTCGGCCGTCGTGCTCGGTGTGTGCTGCTGGTACGTTGTGCCGTCGCTCACTCCGGTGCGCACCCTGGTCATGACCGCGCTGGGCACCGTATGGGTGTGGATCGCCGGTGTGATCGTGTCGGAATGCGTCGGCCGTACGAACTGGAATCCGCTCTCCGGCATGACGCTGATCGCCGTCACCTTGCTGCTGGTGATCGCCATCCGCGGAACGACAACGGTGCCCGCCATCCTGGCGGCGGTCGTACTGGGAACGGCGATCTGCGTGGCGATCGCTCAAGCCGGCGACATGATGCTCGACCTGAAATCGGGATATCTGGTGGGAGCCGTCCCCCGCCGCCAACAAATAGCTCAGTTCATCGGTGCTTGGCTCGGACCGGTCGTGGTGATGGTGGTGATGTACGCCCTGCACAAACATTATGTATTGGGGTCGAAACAACTCCCGGCCGCCCAAGGCACGGCGCTGGCCACCGTTCTCAAGGGGATCGCCCAAAACGACATCCCCGCCTACCGCTACCTGGCCGGTTCGGGACTCGGCGGCGTCCTGGCACTCAGTGGATTGGGCGGCATCGGCGTATTGATCGGACTGGGGTTCTACATGCCGTTCGCCATCGTGCTCACCTACACCCTCGGCAACATTCTTCGCGTGGTCTCCGATCGCTGGTTGGGAAAGGAGTTCGGACATGAAACCGGCGTCCCCATTGCCGCGGGGTTCATCGTGGGAGAAGCCCTGATCGGCGTCGGCATGGCGCTCGTGAAAATCGGCAACATGCTGTTTTGACTCGGCCGACATCGAATCTGGATCTGACGAGGAAATACCATCATGCCTTTCGCAAGAGTCGCCGGACACGTGTTCCTGTGGTGCGGATTCCTGGCCGCCGCCTTTGTGACGGTGCGCAGTGCGGAAGTTGCCGACGATCCGTGGTCGACGATCGCCTGGCCCATGTATGCCACCACGTTGACTGTCGCGGCCATCGGCGTGGTGTTATTGCGCATGACGGCCCGGCGCGGGATGGGCGGCCCCGAACAGGTGGTCGGCACCATCGAAGGACTCCAAGACAATTTGAAGGTCATCAACGGAGCGCTGTTCCGATTCCTCGAGAATTGGTCGCCGGAAAAAGTCTATGACGTGCATGGTTGGATCGACGAGCATCTGGCACGCGACTTGGCGGAGTTCGCGGACGCCCGCAGCGCATTGGTGCGCGAGTTCGGTTTGCGAGTCTATGGCCAGGTCATGGCCGACTTCGCAGGGGGCGAGCGGATGATCAACCGGGCCTGGTGCGCGTCGGCCGATGGCTATGCCGATGAAGTGGAAACATGCCTGCAGCGCGCGTCCACCTTTTTGCAAAACGCGGCGGCGCGCATCGACACACTGGCCTAATGCGGGCTGCGCCTGCAAGGGTGAGGTGTGAGATTCGAGATTTGAAATTTGAAATTTGAAATTTGAGATTTGAGATTTGAGATTTGAGATTCGAAATTCGAGATTTGAGATTTGAAATCTGAAATTTGAGATTCGAAATTTGAAATCTGAAATTTGAGATTTGAGGGGACGCGATGGCGGCTGAAGAGGGCAGCGTCGGCGACGGGCGCGTAGGACGCACCGGTGTCCCAACGAAACACTCGGACACGTATTATCTCAGCGGTCTCGCTTCCTTGGGACGGAAGAGCTGAGGGGGGCGCTGGGGCGGGGGAGCGATTCGGCGAGGCTCTTGCGGATCGGTTCGGTCCGGATCGGGAAACCGAGGCTGCCACGGGGGTAGCGGCGACGCGTTTTCCGCTTTCCACGGTAGGCCGCCGCCCGGCAGCCGCAACCATTCCGGAAACCAGTCCGTGTCGGATTCGGCCCGCGCCGGGCCGGCCGACTCGGCAGGAGTCGACGTGGATGCCTCCGGTTCTCCGGTGGTTGGTTCGAATGCCACCCGCCGCACGGCGGATCGATCGGCGGCTCGCGCGACGGGCAGCGATCGGAGAGCTCGCTCGCAGTAGGCCAGCACTTCGTCACGCACACCGAGTGCCGGTGCCATCGGCCAGTCGAGCAGTTCCCGCACGACCAGCTCGGCCACACGGCGACCCTCCGGTGAAAACCCGGGAGCTTGACGCGCCAGTTCTCGGCTCATCACCTGCATACCTTCGGCCGCCTCGGTGGGTGGCAGGTGCCGCCAGGCCAACAGCAATTCCTGTAGGCCTCGGTGGCTTGAATGCACAATCTGGTCGTTGTCACTGGAGAGGCCGGCGACCAGCAGCGGTACGCCATGAGGCCCCAAGGTCTGAGCCACCCGGAGGCGCCGCTCGACACGCCGAGCGTCTCCCTGCGCTATGTGTCGGGCAACCCGTTGGACGATCCAGGTGTCCCCGCCCAACGAAAGAAACCCGATAGCGGCTACCGCGGCAAGCAGCGCAGCCGCGCGGGCAAACTGACGAAGTCGCTGAACCACACCCATCTCGACTCCTTCCCCCACCGGATGTTTCCGATTTCCCAAGCCAGGTCGAACCATCCTCCCAGCGGATTGTGCCGACCTTGGCGGAGTGCTTGCAAGAGCAAACGGCGAGCCTCCTTCGCCACACCTGCCAGGTTTCCCAGATTCTCGCCGGAGTGGACGGGTTTGCCGGTCCGGCAAAGAATAACTCATCGACCCCTTCGCAGCCGGCCGACCATGAATGGTACATCCGTGTCGCACGCCCCGAATCCCAGCGATCCAAAACGTGTGGACCGTGCACAGCGGACAGGACTGTTCCAGGGGGGAACATGATCGGGATGAGTCGTTCATCAACTGGAAGCCGTACCGGTTTTCCCAATTGGTGGAGTGTTGCGGCGGCTATCGTGTTGGCCGGCGGTTCCACACTCCACGCACAATTGCCTTTACTGGGAAAAGCCCGAGCGGCGCGGCGCGAGGCCGAGCGGACGATTCCCTGGGGGGAACTGACGCGGCCGGCAGCCGCTCGTTTGCGCGATGTTCTGGAACACACCACCGTATTTCGCCGCATGCCGGAAGAGACGATCCAGTGCGACCCCGACCTGTACATCTTCCTGGTGCGGCATCCCGAAGTGGTGGTCGATATCTGGCGACATATGGGGATCACCCGCTGTTCGCTCAAGCGCACCAAGCCGTACGTGATGGAGGCAACGGACGGTGCGGGAACCAAGAGTCAGGTCGAGCTCGTCTACGGTTCGAACGACCTGCACGTGATGTACGCCGAGGGCGAGTACTCCGGTTCGCTGACTCAGAAACCCATTCACGGCCGGTGCGTGATGATCTTGCGTTCGCGAGTCGTCCCGGGCAACTATCCCACGCCCTCGCGGACGCGCATTACCAGTCGCATGGACGTGTTCCTGAAACTGGACCATGCGGGAGCCGAGGTGGTGGCCAAGGCGCTCCATCCGGTTGTCGGCCGGACCGTCGACCAGAACTTCACGCAGACGATGCGGTTCGTGGAGCAGATCGCCAGAGTGGCACGAGTCAACAACGACGGCATGCAACGACTGGCACTCCAGCTCGATTCGCTCGATCGCGACGTCCGCGATCGGTTTGCGCTGTTGACCTCGAGGATCGGCCGCGGAGAACCGGCCGCTCGTTCGACGCGCTCGGCCAACTGAACCACGGCGAAACCGGTCGATTTACTCGCTCATGGCAGCGCCCAATGTGGCCAGCTCCATGATCCGTTGCTCGGTCGCTTCGGCCCGTGTCAATTCACCGGCCAAGCGGCCTTCACTGAGCACCAGGAATCGATCGCAGTTCGCCAGCAGCTCGGGCAGCTCGCTGGATGTCAGAATCATGGACATCCCGTCGCGGCGCAATTGGTCCATCAGCCGGTAGAGTTCGGCCTTGGCGCCGACGTCCACACCACGCGTCGGATCATCCAAAAGCAGGATCTTGGGCCGGGTCAGGAGCCAGCGACCGATGATGCACTTCTGCTGGTTGCCTCCACTGAGACTGGCAATCGGACTTTCCAAACCGGCCGTCTTGATCGCCAACTGACGGACGATCGCGGCCACCGCATCGCGCTCGCGCCGCCGTGACACCCATCCGCCACGGGCGGCATCATTCAAGGTGCAGATGCTTACATTTTCGCGAACGTTGAATTGCGGGAACAGCCCGAGCCGTTTCCGGTCTTCGGTCACCAGTGCGATCCCCGCTTGTCGCGCCTGGC
>JALSIV010000123.1 GCA_026989685.1 Pirellulaceae bacterium
GCCCGCAAATCGAAAAATCCCTGATTCCCGAAATCAACACCGGAATTCTAATTGTCGCTAAAGCGGAATTCTAATTGTCGCCGAACAGACGATAACGCTTGCGGCGAACGACGCGGCGATAGACTGTGATTTCGATTTCGAGTTGTTCGCTATCGTCGCTGTAGCCGAGGTCTTGCAGCGGCTTGCCGCAGCAAGCACACACTTTGTCCTGGTCGGGCAGGTCGATCGATTCTTCACGTGCCGGCAGGTGCGAGTAGCCTCTTCGCTTGGGTGCAGGACGTCCTGGTTGCTGCCCGCGCTTCTTCTTGGGAGTTGCATTCTGCCGAGGGGCGGCGGGATCCTTGGAGCGAGCGATGGAGGACTGCTTTTCAGATTTTCTGCCGAAACGTTCGGCTTTCAGTTGACGAATCTCGGCCCGGGCCTGATCGAGTTCTGCTTGCAGCTTGGCAATGCGCTCAACAGCCCTGGCATGCATGCTCTTCCAGTAGCCTGCTTCTTGCCGCAACTCGCGGTTTTCACGACGCAGTTCACAGACTTCCTGCCGCAACCGCTCAACCAGCGCCGTCAGCGCCCGAACTTGTTCCGAAAGCGGATTCCGTTCCAATAGCGAAGCACTCATGGTGCTACGAATTACAGAATCCGGCAGTTTCATGCCAGATCAATCTTCGCTCGCTCCACGGCTTCGGCGGTTATTTACTTTTTCAGGGAGGTGTTTCGATGTCAGGGAAGGCAATGTTGGAGCGGTTTTCTCAATGCAATCCTCTAGCTGTGATGGCGAGAGCGATCGCCATACAACTTTTGGGGGAGAACCTCAAACAGGTTTTCGAAAAGAATCGAGGGCGGCAGTATACCGATGTGATCGAGTTTTCAACGGTCGCGATGTGTATGGCCGAAATTGCCTTGGGGACTCTTGAGAATCGAAATCAAGCGTACGAGAAATACAAGGAAGAATTGGGGACGTCGCTGGTTGCGTTCTACGGAAAAACGAATCGAACCAATCCCAGGTTGTCGGAGGAGCTCGTTTCGTATAGTGCCGAACAAACCTCGTCGCTGCTTGAGCACTTGGGTTACATCCCCTGGAACGTGTTGAAAGGTTACCGCGTGCTTTCGCTCGATGGCAACCATCTTCAGAAGACGGAAAGACGGCTGAAGAAGGCTCGCGACCAATGGGCAGCTCCGTTGCCCGGAACGGTTGTTGCGAGGTTTGACCACCAGAAACAGATATTCGATAGGGCATACGTATTGGAGGACGCGCATGCGCAGGAACCGGTCGTACTGGAGCGAGTTGTCTCGGATCTCGGCGAAGGTGATTTGCTTCTGGCCGATCGCAATTTCTGCATCGTTCATTTCATGCAGGATCTTGCCGCTCGAAAGACATGTTTCGTGATTCGGCACAATGGGCGGTTGAAGGGAACGCTCCTTGGAACCAGGGCAAAAAAAGAGCGTAGCAGCACAGGAATGGTATATGAGCAAGCAATTGAAATCGGCCAGAAAAACGATGTGATCACGCTCCGGCGAATCACGGTCGAACTGGACGAGCCAACGCGAGACGGCGACACGGTGATTCACATCCTCACCAACGTACCTTGCGAAGACGCATCGACAGCCGCGCTTGCCGATTTGTACCTTACGCGATGGGAAATCGAGAATGCGTTTTACCGGCTGACGACTGCGTTTACCTGCGAAGTAAAAGGCAACTGTCACCCTCGCTGCGCGCTGCTATTGTTCTGCATGGCCATGTTTGCATTCAACTGTCACCAAGTGCTCCTCGCCGCGCTTTATGCCGAACACGACGACGAGGCGGTCGAAAAAATGAGCCACTTCAAAATATCGAAGGCGATCCAGGCGCCGATGGAAGGTATGCTCACCGCGATCAATGAAGAGGAATGGAACAGCCTGACTCCTCGCAGTCACGCCGGACTTGCCAGGTTTCTCCGCAGCGTGAGCAAGCGCGTAAAGGTGAACAAGTACAGGAAGGCCGTGCGGGGGCCGAAAAAGCCGCCTCCCAAACGCAAACGATGCAAGAAAGGCTCACATCTGTCCGCGTTTCGTTTGCTCCAAAGATGTTAAAAGCCCTGGGGGTGAGGGGTGAGGGGTGAGGTGTGAGGGGTGAGGGGTGAGGGGTGAGGGGTGCGTGGAAGAATGGAGTAAAGCGGGATATCAACGTTCGAACCGGAGCTTGGCAGCCGGGAGGCGATCATCGGGCGTCGGCGAGAAGTGGCGAGGATTCTGCCTGACGACGCAGATGAGTTGGGCGGGAAGATCGCAATACAGTGACGCCACGTCGTCACAAGTACTTGGTTCTTGGGACCACATCGTGGGAAGTTTTTTCTTGTAGGCCAGGCTTTCCAGACTGACCAAAACTCGCCATGACGTCCCGCGCACGAATGACCGGGTGTGGAGCGTTTGTGGAAGGGTCTGAAGACGCATCTTTGCGAATCCCATGTGTGGTCAGGCTGGAAAACCCGACCTACGGCCTTCAGCCTACCTGCGAGCCACCGGCGGGCTTTGGAGCGGCGCCTCGCCGCCGACTCGGCCCCGCCCGCCGCCTGCGACCCCTCACCGCTGCCCCCCGCTCCGCACCGTCACTGCAATCGCTGTCTTTTTGCTTGGTGTTCATCTTCTGTTCTTGGGAACTGACAACCACGCCGATCAGCACAATCACTTTCTTCGGTCAACGTGTGCTCGACGAGCGCCAACCCGAATGCGGGCTTGGTGACCATCGACGATCCACAACCGGCCAGCAAGCGACTCAGTATCAAACAGCGCAATGGCCCGTTCAAGAGCTTGCAGCACAGACGCACGGCTTTGATCGTTCAACCGGAGAACAATGATACCTTCGTAATCGGCAGGGGGATAGACCCGAATGTCTGAGAAGTCAAGATCCAATGTCACAATGATCCGAGACTCCTGCCGACAGATGCGAGCGATGTCCGTATCGGAATGTCCTCGCAAACCCTGATCAACGACGGTCCTCGCGTCGTACCCATGCTGTTTGAGCAAATCGGCGGCGTCGGAGTGCAGGTTTTCGTCGATCTTGAACTTCATCAGGCTACGTCCGTCGGAAGGGAGACAACCCGATCACGGGCCAGATCGGCGGCGTAATGGAGCGCCGCTTGAATATCCTCCTCAGTGACGTTGTACCCTCGCTTGATCACCTCGCGGCTTTCGCCCGCCGCCAGATTGTCGAGGATCACCGAGACCATAACCCGCGTACCCTTAATGCACGGCTTGCCGTGGCAGATGTTCGGATCAACGCTAATACGCTCTCTCCAGTCTGTCATTGTGTTATCCTTCGTCCGTTGTTTGCTACTCGCCGTCTGCACATTCGCGGATCTTCGCCGTGAGATGGGACAGTGTATCGAGCGGCGCCCTGGAAGTCGACTTTGGCACCACGACTCCTCTCTTCCACCCTTCTCCCCTCTCCCGCCTCCAGCCTCCAGCCTGATGATAGAATAATGTCTCGCGCGAGCCACCGGCGGGCTTTGGAGCGGCGCCCGCCGCCTGCAACCCCTCACCGCTGCCCCCGCTCCGCACCGTCCCTCCCGCCGCCATCCTTCGTGGTGGGTTCGATCTTTGGGTTCTCGGAACATGCCGCTGCCATGCCCGCTCCGACGTTTCCGCCAAAAAGGCTGCCGCCAATTGAGGTGAGGCCTACAACGATAATAGGTGCCTGCATGTTCTCCGTCGTCGTGTTTTCAACAAACTGCGACCAGTCGCCTTCACTGGTGAGCGTCCAGATTTGTGACAGGTTGTTGTCGTCTCGAGTCCATGACACGAGTCTGTCTTCGTCGTCGCAGCCCGAGCCGCCGGCTAGGCAGATGTGCGTCTTCGGGACGGCCGACCGGTGCGCTGATACCGGCCACCGGTGCGCAGACCGCTGCGGCGGGTCCTGGTCAGGCTGGAAAGCCTGACCGACGGCCGTGCGGCTTCGCAGCACGGAGCGACATCGCGCGAAGCGCGGCGGCGCAGCCGCCAATCGCTCGGAGCGGAAACGCTTACCGATCGGACGCTTCACGGCCTGCCGAATCGACACGCTCGGCGTCTTCCCGGCCCGGCCTTCCTCGCCGCTTGCGCTGCCACTCGAGTTCTTTCTTGAACTCTTCGATCACGGCTTCGGGATCTTTGACGGCCGTGCGCCCCGGCTTGATCTTCAGGCCGCGGTCTCCCGTGGTTCCGATCGCCGCCACCTGGATGTCGCCTCGCCAGCCCATGTAGCTGACCACTTTGGCCGGCGAAATCCGTTCCACACCCAATTGCTGGGCAGCCTCCAGCATGTTGCTGTAGGCGGTTTTTTCCCGAGCCGTCATTTCCCCGCCCGTCTTCTCGTTGCGGGGGGCTCCTTGGATCAGATAACGCGTGTCGGGAGTCACTTGAGGGTCGATCACGCCACCGTTGTTCTCGATCAGCGAAACGACCAGCGCCTTGTCGCTGACCCCGTCTTCATTGACGTCGATCAATCCCATCATGGCGAAGTGGACCGGCCGTCCCGGGTCCCAGGCGGGCGAGTGGATGATGTCCCCTTCCCGGATCAAGTTGTCCACCGAGTCGTCCGTGATCTTGCACAACGTCTGATGCGGCCCCACGACTTTCACGACTTCGATGCTTCCTTTGGGACGATCGATCATGACTTCGGACTGATCGCTGTCGTAGACGCTGAACGTCATCTGCGGACGCATGCCGTCTGCCGAGCCGACGTCGATGTAGCACAGCCGCAAGCCGTGATTGACGACGGTGACATAGCCGTCCGGCGACTCGAAGGAAGCTCGTTCGTACTGGGCGATCCGGTTGTTCAAGCGGCGGTTGGATTGCTGCAGGTCGGCGATCAATTTCTGAGCGGCCTGCTCGGACTTCTTCTTTTCGTTGGCCAGCCGGGTCAAGGCCGCGTCCTTGGCCTGGAGCTGCTGAGCGATCTGCTCCTTCTCCTGAGTGATCCGCTGCCGTTCCTGGTCGAAGGCCGCCTTTTGTTTCTGCTTATCCTGCTCGCAACGAGCCAGTTTCTCGTTGAAGGTCTGTTCGGCCTTCTTGAGCGCCTCTTCCAGAGCGTTCTTTTCGGCGGTCAGTTGCTGGGCGGTTTGATCGAGCGTGGAGTTCTCTTGGTTTTTCTTGGTAACGACCTGCAGCAGGTAATCGGTAATGTTGGAGTAGTTGCGTCGCAGGTCGGAGTCGTAGCCGAAAGCGGCCATGTGCTGATAGTAGTTTTCCGCCATCGACTTCACTTCGGGATCGTTGAGAGCCCCCGGAGCCGTCTTGCCGAGTTCCGTCTCCAGTTGTTCGCGGATCTGACTCATGGGGTCGGCCGGATCAATGTCCTTGATGGTCAGGCCTTCGGTGATCATGAACTTCAGCGCGGCGTAGCGGAACTGGAACTGTTCCCGCACCTGGTTGGCTTCCTGGACCTGCTGGGCCATCTGGCTGGCCTTCAGTGCATCACTCTTGGCCTTCGAGCACGACATGAAGTTGGTCACGCTGAGGAAAAGAACCAGCATCACGGAAACGATGAGGGCGACTTGGAGTCCCAACTGTTCGCGGGTTGCCATCTATCAACTCCTGCGTACCGCTCGCGCGGCCTGATGTGAGTAGAAAAAGCCTCCGCTTCGGAGGCGATCGTATTTTCTGATATGATCGAAGTCCTGCGGCTCAGTCTATTTGCTGCCTCGAGCCGTGTCAACAAAATGCCCCTCGGCTCTTCCACTCCCACCGCCACCTACCCATGAATCCGACACAACCGATGCAACCCATGCTGCCGCTAGAATCCGGCGACCGAGCCGCCCCCAATTCCTCCGCCGCTCGCGGCCACGCCCCCCCTCGTCTGGATGGATCCGCCGTCTATGCCGTCGATGCGCATTCGCTGATCTACCAGACCTTTCATGCCATGTCCGAGATGACCGGTCCGGATGGACGACCGGTGGGGGCCATTTTCGGCTTCATCCGGGATCTGGTCGAATTGACGCGGACCCGCCGCGTCGACTACCTGATCTGCGCCTTCGATGCCAAAGGCCCCACCTTCCGGCATGAAGAATACGGTGAATACAAGATCGACCGCGAGGCGATGCCAGAGGATCTGCGACCGCAAATCGAGGCCATTCACCGATGGCTCGATGCGCTGGGAATCCTGCAGGTCGAGGTGCCGGGGTTCGAGGCCGACGACATCCTGGCCACCATCGCCGCTCGAACAGTCGAGGCGGGAGGCGAATGCTACCTGGTCACCAACGACAAAGACGCTCGCCAACTGGTAGGCGACCACGTCCGTATCTATCTCATCCGCAAACGGAAAGAAATGGGACGCCAGGAGGTGGTCGACGAGTGGGGAGTCACCCCTGAGCAGGTGATCGATTTGCAAGCTCTGTGGGGCGATCCGGGCGACAATATCCCCGGCGTCGAAGGCATCGGCCGGAAAACGGCCTCGGAGCTCCTGCAGAAATACGGATCGATCGAGGGGATCTTCGAGCACCTCGAGGAAGTGCGCGGCCCCAAACGGCGGGAACGACTTCGAGCCAGCCGGGAATTGCTCGAGCAAAGCCGCCGCCTGGTCCGGCTGCGGACCGACGTTCCCCTGTCGTTCGACTGGGAAGAGGCCCGCGTCGGCCCCATGGACCGCGAGGCGGTGGCCGAGTTGTGCCGGGAATACGGGTTCCGGCAACTGGCCAAAGAGCTGTTGGGCGAAGCCGTGGAAACGACCGGAGACTGGAAAACCGACTACCGCATCATCACCGATGAAACGGAGCTATCGGAGTTGGCCGGCCGTCTGGCCACCGCCGAGCGACTGACGCTCGACACCGAAACCACTTCGCTGTGGCCTCGTTGGGCCGACCTGGTCGGACTCTCGCTGGCCTGGGAAGAAGGCGAGGCTTGCTACGTGCCCGTCCGAGCTCCCCTGGGAGAACCGCGACTGGAGTGGGAGCTGGTCCGCCGGCACCTGGGGCCGATCCTGGAAAACGCCTCGATCGCCAAAGGGGGCCAGAATCTCAAGTACGACCTGATCGTGCTCCGCAGTCACGGCCAGCCGGTCAAGGGCGTCCGCTTCGACTCGATGGTGGCGGACTACTTGATCGATCCGGGGCAGCGTAGCCACGGCCTGGACGATCTGGCTCGCCGGTACCTGGCACACGAGAACATCTCCATCGCGGAACTGATCGGCAAAGGCAAGTCGCAGAAGTCGATGGATCAGATTCCGCTTGCGGCGATTGGCCCCTACGCCGCCGAAGATGCCGATGTCCCTTACCGGCTGTGGACTCCCCTCACGGAGAAACTCGAGCAGGAAGACCTGCTCCCGCTCTACCGGGATTTGGAAATCCCGCTGATTCACGTGCTGGCGGAAATGGAGTTCACCGGCGTGTTCATTGACGTCGGCCGCTTGGAAGAACTGAGTCGCCAGTTCGGCGACCGCTTGGCCGCCCTGGAACAGGAGATCTACCAGATCGCCGGGGAGCCGTTCAATATCGGATCGCCGACGCAGCTACGGGTGATCCTGTTCGAAAAACTGAAACTCCCCGTGGTGAAACGCACGAAGACCGGACCGAGCACCGATGTGGAAGTACTAAATCAACTGGCCAAGCAGCACCCGCTTCCGGCGAAGATCATCGAGTATCGCCAATTCGCGAAACTCAAGAACACCTATGTCGACGCACTACCGAGAATGGTGCACCCTCGCACGGGACGCGTCCACACCTCGTTCCGTCAAGACGTGGCGGCCACCGGTCGACTCTCTTCGACCGATCCCAATCTGCAGAACATCCCCGTGCGAACGGCCGAGGGCCGCGCCATTCGTTCGGCCTTCGGTGTGCAGGATCCGGATTGGGTGTGGGTCACCGCGGACTATTCCCAAATCGAGTTGCGCGTCCTGGCGGAAATGTCGGGAGACGAGACGTTGCGGCAAGCCTTCTGGATGGACCAGGACATCCATCGGCAGGTGGCGGCCGAAGTGTTCGGTGTGGCTCCGGACGAGGTGACCAGCGAACAGCGCCGGCGGGCCAAAGCGATCAATTTCGGCATTATCTACGGACAAAGTCCGTTCGGCTTGGCCAAGTCGCTCGACATCAGCAAGGCCGAGGCGGCCGAATTCATCGAGGCCTACTTCCAGCGGTTTCCCGGCGTGGCCTCCTTCATGAACGACGTACTCGACGCGTGCCGGCAAGACGGCTATGTCTCCACAGCATTGGGACGGAAACGGCACATCGAAGGCGTGCGAGCGGCGTCCGAGCGGAAGGGTGGACAGCAACTCAATATGCCGGAGCGGATCGCCGTCAATACGGTGATTCAGGGAACGGCGGCCGACCTGATCAAACGCGCCATGATCAGCGTCCATCGGGCCATTCGGGAAGGCGGCCTTCCCGCCAGGATGTTGCTGCAAATCCATGACGAACTGATTTTCGAGACACCGCACCAGCAGCGCGAGTCGCTGACGGCATTGGTCCAAGAGAAGATGACCGGAGTGATCGAGTGGTCGACGCCTCTCAAGGTCGACATCGCCTGGGGCAGCAACTGGGCGGAATGCGACTGACAGCGGTGGAAACAGGGCGAGACTCCCATGGTGAAACAGACCGACGCCGACACCCCGACGCGAAATCCGTCGGACAAACGCCGCCCCTGGGTCGTGGCGGTCATTGGTGGAGTCGCCTCCGGCAAGTCCCTGGCGACGCGGTTACTCGGCCAATGGGGAGCCCACACCATCGACGCCGATCGAATGGCTCAGCAAGTCCTGGATGAGCCGGCCATCGTGGGGCAACTCCGGGACTGCTTCGGCCCCACTGTGGTCGACTCGCGCGGAGCGGTCGACCGGAAGCGACTGGCTGAACTGGTATTCGGCGATTCGCCCGAAGCGGTCCGCAACCGCCGGAAACTGGAAAGTCTCGTGCATCCTCGCGTCCGACAACGGATCGCGGAGGAACTCGAGCAGGCGGCCGACAGCGGCGAGTCGCTGGTCGTGCTCGATGTCCCTCTTCTGCTGGAAGTCGGATGGAAGGACCTGGCAGATGAACTGCTGTTCATCGACGCGGCCGATTCGGTGCGGCGACGACGGGCGGAGGCTCGGGGATGGTCGGCCGACCATTGGCAAAAGCGGGAGGCGTCGCAGTGGCCGGTGGGCCGAAAAAAGCGAGCCGCCGACGTAATACTCGACAATGCGGGCTCGGAATACGACTTTGAGCGCCGCTTGCGAAAGTGGTGGGAAAAGAAAACGGCCATCCCACCTTTGCGCGGGCCATCCGATCCGCCATAATGAAAGCGTTCTGAACATCCTATTCCTACACCTTTGATTTCACCGTCCCCCGGTGACACCCCTGGCGGCCCCACTCCCGGGCTTCTCGAATCCATTGCCTACCTGCAGCAAGCCCCTTTCCCTCGGGGGCGATCCTGAAACACTTCTCTACAGGACCACTGAGCGATGACCCACCATTCGACCCCGCACTCCGACCAGCCTCACGGCAAACCCCACCGCAACGGCCGTTCCGGCTGGAAGAAACGCAATGAGCCTCTTTCGATCGCCGAGGAGATCGCCAATCAAGTCGACCGCGGCATTCCCTTGGAAGAAGTCCTGCACGAGGATGTCCCCACGGACGTCGAACCGGAGACGGAGTCCCACATCGCTCAACTCCAGAAGATGTCGATGCAGGAGTTGATCGAGGAAGCGAGAAAGCAGAAGGTCGACGGCGCCGCGGAGATGCGGAAACAGGAGCTGATCTTCTCGATTCTGAAGGAGCGTGTGAAGGTAAGCGGCCTGATGTACGGCGAGGGAACGCTGGAGGTCCTTCCCGACGGCTTCGGCTTCTTGCGGAGCCCCGACCACCACTACCTTTCGTGCCCCGACGACATCTACGTCTCCCCCAGCCAGATCCGCCGCTTCGGACTGAAGACCGGCGCCATTGTCTCCGGGCAAATCCGTCCGCCCAAGGAAAACGAACGGTATTTCGCCCTGCTCCGTGTCGAGGCCATCAACTACCAGGATCCCAACCTCGTTCCCAAACGGATCCCGTTCGACGAGTTGACCCCGTTGCATCCCGAAGAGCGGATTCTGCTCGAATGGGATCCCGACGACATTTCGACTCGAGTCGTCGACATGATCACGCCGTTGGGATTCGGGCAGCGAGGCTTGATCGTCAGTCCGCCTCGAGCCGGAAAGACGATCCTGATGCAGAAGATGGCCAAGGCGGTGTTGCACAACTACCCCGACGCCTATGTGATCATGCTGTTGATCGATGAGCGGCCCGAGGAGGTGACCGACATGGAGCGCGAGGTCAAGGGGCCCAACTGCGAAGTGATCAGTTCGACGTTCGACGAGCCGCAGTCGCGCCATGTCCAGGTTTCCGAAATGGTCATTGAAAAGGCCAAGCGGCTGGTCGAATACGGCGTCGATGTGGTGATCTTTCTCGATTCGATCACTCGGCTGGCGCGAGCCTGGAATTCGGAATGCCCGCAGTCGGGCAAAATCCTCTCCGGCGGGCTCGATGCCAACGCCTTGCAGGCTCCCAAACGGTTTTTCGGATCGGCGCGCAAAGTCGAAGAAGGTGGCTCACTCACCATCCTCGCCACGGCTCTGGTCGATACCGGCAGCAAGATGGACGACGTGATCTTCGAAGAATTCAAGGGAACGGGGAACCTGGAAATCGTGCTGGACCGCACACTCGTCGATCGTCGCATCTGGCCGGCCATCGACATCAACTCGAGCGGTACACGACGGGAAGAGATCTTGATGGACCCCGATGAACACCGGCTGGTCTGCGTGCTACGACGCGTGCTCAACGAAATGAATCCGCCCGACGCGATGGAGATGCTGGTCTCCCGGTTGCGCAAGACCCGCAGCAACGCGGAGTTCCTCATGAGCCTCAAGGCCCACGTCTGATCATTGCGAAGGATGGGCACGATGGCGGAGTACCGGGGGAACACCGACTACGATGGCCGATCACGGTTCGCCATCGTCGTCTCGGCCTACAACCAGGCTGTCACGGGACGGCTGCTGCAAGGTGCCGTCGACCGGCTGCGGGAGGCCGACGTTCCCGACGAACGAATCGACGTGGTCTGGGCTCCCGGAGCCTGGGAGCTGCCGCTACTGGTCGACCGGCTGGCCCGGCAGAGCCGATACGCCTCCATCATCGCCTTGGGGTGCGTCATCCGAGGCGAGACCACGCATGACCGCCACATCAATCGGCAGGTCTCTCTGGCACTCGGTGAGTTGGCCCTGCGTTATCAACTTCCCATCCCCTTCGGCCTGCTGACCTGCCAGAACATGGAGCAGGCGTTGCAGCGAGCCGGGGGAACGGCGGGGAACAAGGGTGCCGAGTGCGCCGAAGTGGCCTTGCAGTTGGTCGATCTGCTCGGGCGTTTGCCAGATGAGGCATAGGCGCCTACAATGCGCAGCCGCGTCGATGTTCCCCAAGTTGCGACAACACACCGGCCGCCGACCATCGATCCGGTGATCGAACTCGAGCCGGTGGACCCGCTGCAAAACCGAATCCTCGCCACCGAAGGAGTGAGTCGCCCCTGGGCGCCTCACCTGCCCCTACGACTTATGGCCAAACGCAGTCGTGCCCGCGAAGTCGCCCTCCAACTGCTTTATGCGGTCGATCTCAATCCCGAGCAGCAGCCGGCTCCGGTAGAGGAGTTTCTCGCGGGACGTTTGCGCCAGGATCGCGAGTTGATCCAGTTCGCCCGGTCGCTGGTGGCGGGCGTGCAACGAAATCGTGAAGAACTGGACGAGCTGCTGGCGACTCGAGCCGAAAACTGGACACTCGAACGGATGGCGGCTACCGACCGCAACATTCTGCGGCTGGGGGCCTATGAGATCCTCTACACCGACGCGCCGCCTCGAGTCGCCATCAACGAGGCGGTCGAGTTGGCCAAGCGATTCGGCTCGAAGCACTCCGCCCAGTTCGTCAATGGAGTGCTCGACCGTGTCATGCACGATCTTCGCCGCGAGGACTCGTAGGGACGGGTTCGCCGCCGGCAGGGTCGTCAAACAGCGCCGCCACGAACGAATCGGGGTTGAACTGAGCCAGATCCTCCGGCTGCTCTCCCACTCCGACGAACTTCACCGGCAGGTCGAATTGCTTGCGGATCGGAATGATGACGCCTCCCTTGGCGGTTCCATCGAGCTTGGCCAGCACGATCCCCGTGCAGCGCGCGGCTTGCGAGAAGCCTTGAGCCTGACTGATGCCGTTCTGGCCGGCCGTGGCATCGAGCACCAGCAAGGTTTCGTGAGGCGCGTCGGGAATCTGTTTGGCGATCACTCGGTAGATCTTTTCCAACTGTTGCATCAAGTTCTTCTGCGTTTGCAATCGTCCCGCCGTGTCGATGATGCACACGTCGACGCCCGACTCCAGAGCCCGCTCAACCGCTCGATAGGCCACGCTGGCCGGATCTCCGCCCTGCTTCTCGGCCGTGACGATATCGACGCCGATCCGCCCGGCCCACACCTTGAGTTGTTCCACGGCCGCCGCGCGAAACGTATCGCCGGCACCCAAGATGACCGACTTCCCTTCCCGTTTGAACTTGGCGGCCAGCTTGGCGATGGAGGTGGTCTTCCCCGAACCGTTCACACCGACCACCAAAATCACGGTCGGCCCGGTCTCGGCAAACCGAATGGGTTCTTCCGGCGCATCGAGCAGATCCCGGATCTTGGCCCGAATCACGTCCAGCACTTCGTCGAACTGGACCACACGACCCCGGAATTCCTTGGCGATTTCCTCCCGGATCTCATTGGCGGGTCCGGCTCCCATGTCGGTGCGGACGAGAATGGCAAACAACTCGTCCAAGAAATCCTCATCGACCAGTCGGCCTTCGCGTTTGAACAGGTCGCGGATATCGGTCCGCAACAGTTGCGAAGTCTTCCGCAAGCCCTGGCGAATGCGGCCGAACCAGCCTCCCTGCGACTCGCCTCCCCCGCCGCTCGGGGAAGACCCGGCATCCTTTTCCGCGGCCGACTCCACCGGACGGCCCGACTCCCCCGGCGAGACCGGATCTTCGTCCGATCGGGGTGGAGCCGAGTCCACGGGATCCGGCTGAGTCTCCTCCGGTTTTCGGCGACGAAAGCGATCGAACAGGGCCATCACAGGCTCCTCAAGTGGACGGCGATTGCATCCAAGTACTGCACGCCGTGGGTGTCATAAAACTCCATGCTGCACGCAACGCACCCGAGGCCAGGCATCGGTACGGCAGGTTCTTCGAAAGGCTTGAAAATCTTCGGTATTCGCCTTTGCCGCAATCGTAGCGGTCGGCCACCGGTCCGCTCAAGCCACCTCAAGCGGGCGGCATCGCCACAGCCTTCTTCCACATCCGAGCCTCGGAGCTTTGTCGAATTGGCAAACACTACCGAGGCAGTCCGACTTGTTGGGCAAGCTGTGCCAGTCGGCGATTCTCGGATCAATGTAGCGGGCGAAGAACGTCGATAACGCCGATGAGAGCAACAGCCGGCCTCCCACCTGCCATCTCTTGTTGGCTCGGCCCACCGACCGCCCCACCCGAGGGCGACCCACCACCAAGTCACACCCTCCTTCCTAGTTCGGGAGATTCGCGTCATGAAACGCACGACCTATTTCGTCCTGGCGGCCCTGGCATGCCTTTGCGTGCCCCAGCCGGCGTCGGGGCAAACGCTGAAACAGCCGGCCTCGGTCCGGCCGGTGACCACCGATACCACCTATTACTACCTGGAGGATGAACCCTCTCCCAGCGACGTGCAGCAGCCGGTCGTGGAAGACTCGAAAGAGTTCGATTTCCTCGGCGAGTGTACCTCCTGCGGCGGCGTTGGCGGTTGTGACGATTGCGCCGGCGGTTGGCGGCTATTCCCTCACGCAGAGTGCTGCGAGCCATGGACGCTGCTTCCTCCGCTCCCCGGCGGTTTCACCTTGACGGGATGGCTCGACGTCGGTGCGACGGCCAATGCCGACAGTCCGGCCAGCCGTTTCAACGGCCCGCTGGCGTTCAACGACCAGAACGAATTCCAAGTGAACCAGCTCTATGCCGTCCTCGAACGCCGGGCCAACACCGGTGGCTCGGGCTGGGATTGGGGAGCTCGAGTCGACGTGCTTTTCGGCACCGACTATGTGTTCAACCAGATGACCGGCTGGGAAACCTATCAGAACGGAGCCAACAAGTGGAACGCAGGGCCGGACTACGGATTGGTCACGCCACAAGCGTACGGCGAAGTGGCCTACAACCGACTCTCCATGAAAGTCGGCCGGTTCTACACGATCATGGGCTATGAGAACACGCGAGCCGTCAACAATTTCTTCTACTCGCACGCCTACACGATGATGTATGGCGAGCCGTTCATGCACACCGGCGGACTGCTTACGTTCGAAGGCGACGTCTGGACGCTGTACGGCGGGCTGGTCAACGGCTGGGATCAGTTCGACGGCCTGAGCGACAATCTGGCGTTCCTGGCCGGTGCCACGTACGCTCCCTGCCACGGCGCCTATACCATCACCGGCAGTATCATCACCGGCGAAGAAGGCGTCGACTTGGGCGGCCCCTATACGCCTCGCACCCTCTATAGCCTGGTGTTCGACTGGCACGTCACCGACCGGGTCGAATACGTGCTGCAACACGACCTGGGATGGCAAGAGGCCGTGCTCGCGAACGGGGAGAGTGCCGAGTGGTACGGTATCAACCAGTACCTGTACTACACGCTGAACGACTGCTGGAGGTTCGGCGCTCGGCTGGAGTGGTTCCGCGACGACGACGGCTTCCGCGTCGCCGGCGCGCGGGCCGGCAATCCGTTCGGCGGCGGCCTCGCCGGCAACTACTACGCCGCCACGCTGGGCGCCAATTGGATTCCCAGCCTGAACGTCATCGTCCGCCCCGAAGTACGCTGGGACTGGTTCGACGGCAACGGACTGCCCTATGACGACGGCACTTCGGACGACCAGTTTACTGCCGCCGTCGACGTCATCCTGCGATTCTGAGCCGCTTGTCGAACGGGCACACTGCAGTCGACCCTCCAACCAGGCCGCGTCGAGCACGACTCGACGCGGCCCGGTTCTTGGTCGGTTGTGCAAGATCTCGACGTTGGCACTGCAGTACACGATCGGGAACCGCTCGCTATCTTCATCTTCCCGCTCGTTCGGAAAAAAAATGGCCCATCGGGCTTGACCTCCCCGGCGGCATCCCGATAATACTGGTAGGGGGTATGAGTATAGAGGCCAGCCGATGACGAAAGAAACAGAATTGCCGATTTACGACCGGGACAGGCTGGCCGGCCTGCAAAGGCGACTGACGCGCGTCGAGGGGCAAGTGCGAGGGATTGCACGCATGCTGGAGCAACAGCGACCGTGCATCGAGGTGCTGCAACAATTGGCGAGCGTGCAATCCGCACTGAAGGGCGTGACGAAGTCCGTGCTGCGCAATTACTTGGAACGGTGCGCTACGGACGCCATACGATCGGGAGATGATGGCGTCTATGACGAACTGATGGACGCCATTTTCAAGTATGCGAAGTGAGCGGTTTGTTTTCTTGTCAAAGGGAGAGTGCGATGTACAGAAAGTGGATTGTCCCGATTCTGGTGGCGTTGCCGTTGGCGATCGGTGGACTTGTCGTTGTCGCGTCGCAATCGGCTAGTGACGCACCGGCCGCGAAGGCGAAAGGACTGGTATGTCCGATCACGGGTGCCGAATTGCCGTGCGAGAAGTGTTGCCCGCTGAACGACTGAACGCCGACCCGTCGGCAAGGGACACGATTCCCCGGCGCGAACCCGCCGGGGGTTTTTTGTGCGCCGCGGTATCAGTTGCATGACCGGGCGGCCAATGCGAGCATCGCCTGCTTTTCCAACACCCCCCTGCCCATCGTTTAAGCAGCAGCCAGCCGGACACCTGTTGCCATGGCAGAGCCGGCAAAAAATGCGACGCCTCATCTTGCTTGTTGATATCAACTTACGTGCATCGGCACCTGCGGCCACCGGCTGGATCGGCACAGTCCTTGCTTGGCTGGGTGCATGCAGCTTGTGCGGCCGGAAGTAGAAGCCCGCGACGTCTTACCGTACGACGGTCTGCCGCACTTGAAGTGATAAGGCCCAAATGACAGAACCCAAGGGGTAAAGGCGAGGCGATGAGAGGAACACGAAGGTTGGCAGTGGCGGCGGCCCTGGCCATGGTCTCGGTATTGTTTGCGTCCGGAAACGTGTCAGCGGAAGAGGCAGTGGCCTCGGCGAGTAGCACCGCGCAGCTCGGATATGCGCTCGACAACATGATGCTCCTGTTGGCGGCCGTGCTGGTGCTATTCATGCAGGGCGGTTTCGCGATGGTCGAAGCGGGACTCAACGCGGCCAAGAACACGGTGAACATCTTGTTCAAGAACATGATGGATTTGGCCGTTGGAGTGCTGCTCTTTTTCGCCTTCGGTTACAGCCTGATGTATCCCGGTTCGGCATTCGAAGGGGGCTATTTCGGGTTCGGGGGCTTTGGCATTTCCGAGGCGGCACCGGAAGTCGTCGAGGCGGGCAAATTGCACCCGCAGGTGGATTTCCTGTTTCAAGTGGCATTCGCTGCGACGGCGGCTACGATTGTTTCGGGAGCCGTCGCCGGTCGCATGAAGTTCGGCGCCTATCTGGTCTACAGTGCGGTGATCACCGGGCTGGTCTATCCCATCAGCGGCATGTGGAAGTGGGGAGGCGGATTCCTGGATGCCATGGGCTTCCATGACTTTGCCGGCTCGGTGGTCGTCCACGCGGTGGGCGGATTCGCCGGTTTGGCCGGAGCCATCGTTCTGGGTCCGCGGATCGGTCGTTTCGTCAAGGGCAAGTCGGTCCCCATGCCGGGCCACAATCTGGCCTTTGCCGCACTGGGCGTGGTGATCCTGTGGGTCGGCTGGTATGGCTTCAACCCCGGCAGTCAACTGGCATTCTCCACCGGCGCCGACGTGGCCGCCGTGGTGCTGGTCGCCGTCAACACGACGCTGGCGGCTGCGGCCGGCAGTGTGGTGGCCATGCTGCTGGCCTGGGCGCTGTTCAAGAAACCGGACCTGACGATGGCACTCAACGGTGTGTTGGCCGGTCTGGTCGGCATTACCGCCAACTGCGACAAGGTGCAGAACTGGGAAGCCATCGTGATTGGAGCCGTGGCCGGAGTGTTGGTGGTCGGGGGCATCCTGCTGTTGGACCGGTTGCGGATCGACGATCCGGTCGGGGCATGGCCGGTGCACGGGTTGTGCGGGGTATGGGGTGGATTGGCTGCGGGCATCTTCAGCGACGAGGTGTCGATTGGAACTCAATTGTTGGGGACGGCCATCATCTGTGCCTGGGCTTTCGCCACCATGTTCGGGCTGTTTTGGACGTTGCGGCTGATCGGCTTCTTGCGAGTCTCTCCCGAAGAAGAACTGGAAGGGCTCGACCTTTGCGAGCACGGCATGCAGGCGTATCCGCCATCGCTGGTGGCCGAATCGCAGGTGTTCGTCGAACCCGCCGGCACCCGATCGGCAACGGGGCAGTCACTGGTCCATGCGGCCGAACCGGCCGTGGGGCGTTGATCCGACCCGGTCGGCCGTGCTCAGTAGGGTACCCCCACAGGGTCTCGTGCCGGTGTCCGCCTCGCCTGCCGAGACCCGGGGGACCCTTTACCCACATCCGGCGTTGCACAGCCGCAACAGGGCCGGTAGATTGTCGTCTTCCGCCGGCTTGTTTTGTTGGCTGCTCGACGCGCCAAGCCGGTTGCGCCAACCCTCGCGGGCTCGGATTCCCTTCACGCTTCCTTGTGTCTTGTGTTGTTTCGCGGCCTATTTGAGGTACTCCCTGATGAAACTCATTATCGCCATCATCCAGCCCAGTCGCCTGGAAGCGGTCAAGTCGGCACTCACCGAGGTCGAGGTGTTCCGGTTGACGGTTATGGATTGCCAGGGCTTCGGCCGGCAGAAGGGGCAGACGGAGGTCTACCGCGGCCATGAGTTCACGGTAAACCTGCTGCGGAAGGTGCAGCTTCAGATCGCCGTGAATGACGACTTCGTGCAGCCGACCGTCGATGCCATCTTGAAGAGTGCTCGAACGGGCGAGAAAGGATCGATCGGCGACGGCAAGATTTTCATTTTACCGATGGATGAGTGTATCCGTATCCGCACCGGAGAACGGGGCCCCGAAGCGATCTGAGGCGGGCTTCGCCCGTAAGACCGGAGGCGGGAGGCCGGAGTCCGTAGGAGTGGCAGCGACCATCGAAAGCCACGGTAATGTGCGCACCGATCGCAGATGTTGCCGCACTCTACGGCTCGTAGGCTTCCCGGAACGGATTGCGTCCTCGAGGCATCCAGCGGCAAAAGGCGATTCCCAGAAAATAGAGCGCGACCAGAGGGATTCCCAACATCAACATGCTCATCGGGTCGGCCGGCGTGAGCAACATCGACAGCACGGTGATCACCAGCACGGCGATCTTCCAGTGAGCCGTATAGGCCTCGATCGTGAAGATCCCCAGTCTCTGCAAAAAGAGCATCACCAAGGGTAGTTGGAAGGCGATTCCGAAACCGACCGGCAGCATCAACACCAGACTGATCCATTCGCTGATGCGCGGCTCCGCATCGATGTCCATGCTGGCGTTGAAGGCCAGCAGGAACTTGAGCACATAACGAAAGACGCCGAAGAACGCCAGCGCCGCTCCGGCCCAGAAGAGTCCGGCGCTGATGGGAAGAAAAACATAGACGTAGCGCCGTTCGTGAGGATACAAGCCGGCGGAGACGAACAGCCACAACTGGTAGAAAATGTAGGGACTGGCTAGCACCAGACCGGTGACGAACGCCGCCTTGACCCAGATCAAGAACGCTTCCTGCGCATTGAGCGACGTGATCTTGGCCGTGAAGGGACGCCAAATCCGAATCGGCCGCATTTGGGAAATGTCGGGCGGAGGCAGCGCGGCTCCCAGCCGATCATCATCCTCGGCCGCTGTCGCCTCGCGTCCCACATTTCCCAAGGCCCGCTCCAGCAGCGAACGTTCGACGAATGCCCGTTCGAACCTCAAGTGATAGCGGGCCACCACATCGGCAATCCGTTTTCGCTGCGATTCCTTCAGTTCGGGATACTCGTTCGTCAGATTCTCCAGTGTGCGGTCGACATAGTATTCTTCCAGGGCCGCTTTGAGGGGAATCTGGACCATGCGGACGACGCGTCCGGCCAGGAACAACCCGATGATGAACGCCAGCACCAGACCGATGACGGCGCGAAACAGACATTGACGCAGCTCCTCGAGGTGCTCGCCAAACGTCATCTTCGTGTTTTCGAAAAGGTCGTCGCTATACGGTTGCGCCATGGCACTGCTCCACCCGCATCCCGGCAGCAGGGACACGGGAACCTCAACGGGCCGCGGCCAATAGGATCGTGCCGCACAAAAGACAGCCACCGCGCGCGATACGGGCGAACGGCCGGCCGCAAGAAAACCGATCGGTGGCTCGGACCATCCCGTCTCGAACCTGATGCAAACGCAGACCGGCGTTACCGGCGAGCCCTCCTATCTTAGTCGCCCGAGTCGGGACCGCCAATAGGCGTTGGATCCGGATCGACGTAACCATCCAGCACCACCGCTCGTTCACAGACCAACTCGACCCGCACCGGACACGCCGCGGGAATCAACATCGTCTGGCCTCGTCCAAGAGGCTCGCCGGTCGGATCGCCGCTCACGCGGACGCTGCCGTCGATCACCGTCAGCAGATGGAAGCTGGTAGATGACTGCCATTGGAAACTCGCGGATCGCCGGCCCAGGCGCCGGCACCGCCAAGTGAAGGCCGGGCACCGCACCAGCACCTGGTCGCCGGCGCCGGCCGGCATCGTCACCGGCTCGATCGGCCCCCGCTCGAAGTCGATCACTTCCAACGCCTGGGCAATATGGAGTTCTCGCGGCCGTCCGTCGGCTCCCAATCGGTCCCAGTCGTAGATTCGATAGGTCGTGTCGCTGGACTGCTGCAATTCGGCCACCAACACGCCGGCTCCCAGGGCATGGACGGTGCGCGCCGGTACGAACAGGCAGTCCCCCGGCTTGGGCTCGACGACGTGCAGACATTCGACCACTCGCCCATCGGCAATCGCCCGCTCGAAGGTCGACCGATCGACACCGGCCTTCAGTCCTGCATAGATGCGGCTCCCCGGATCGGCGTGGATCACATACCAAGCCTCGGTCTTGCCGTAGTCGGGCGGATCGAGTCGTGCGGCCTGAGTATCATCGGGATGGACTTGAACCGACAGGTCGCGCTGCGCGTCCAGGAACTTCAGCAGAAGCGGAAAGCGGTCCCGCCGCTCCCCTCCCCTGCCCAACAATTCCATCCCGTACCTCTCAATCAGCTCGTGCAACGAACGGCCCGCCAGCGGACCGGCCGACACCACACTCTGGTCGGCTCCATGATCCACCACTTCCCAGCTCTCGGCGTAATGCTCCCCTTCTCCCAACCGCTTTCCCAGCAGCGTCTCCAACCGACGCCCGCCCCAGATGTACTGGCGAAAAATCGGGCGAAAACGAAGCGGGTAGAGGGACGTCATCACACACCTCGGCATGCAGGCGATCTGGAAAAACGGGCATCCTATCACGTCGGTGCAAGCCGCCAAGCACGCAGGCTCAACTCGTCTCGGCGATCCGAGCTCGCAAGTCGGGAATAATGGCTGCAGGGACGAAGCGTCCCAGTCGCTCATCGTCTGCCAGCGGCGTGATCTGTTTGATGAGCGAACTGGAGACGTGAGCCAATTCGCCGTCGGCCATCAGAAAGATCGTTTCGATTCCTTCATCGAGCTTCCGGTTGGCCATCATCATCGTGAACTCGCCGGCCAAATCGGTCAGCGGCCGGATGCCGCGGAGCATCACGCGAGCTCCACAGTCGCGGACAAACGTCACCGCCAGCCCCTCGAACGCTTGAACCTCGACATTGTCCCACTCGGCCGTCACCCGCCGAACCAGGTCGACGCGTTCCTGCTGCGAAAAGAGCGATTGCTTGTCGATGTTCTGCCCGACTCCCACAATCAAGCGGCGAAACAGTCGCCGACCTCGCGCGATGACGTTGAGATGGCCCAGGGAGATCGGATCGAATGAGCCGGTGTAGACGGCCACGCGGTCTTCTTGGTCATTCATGTTTTCTCGAAGCGTCCGATGAGGTCATGAGGAGGGCGGGCCCAATGGCGACGATCACCCCTGCCGAGGTTGGCGGCGCAGCCGAGTGAGCACATCCACCAACCGCTCAAGGTCGTCGGCATTATTGTACACATGCGGGCTGATGCGAAGCCGACCCGCTCGAACACTCAAGACGATCCCCGCCTCGCGGCAGCGCCTTTGGACCTCGGCCGGATCATGGCCGGGTAGACGAAATCCCACGATACCCGACGCGTGCGCCCGCGGTGGTGGATCGACCAACACGGCTCCCGCAGCAGTCAGACGCTCGCCGGCCTCCGCTGCATAGTCGAGCACGCGCCGGGCCAGCCGATCGTTGTGAGCATCCAAGCCCGCTTGCTGGAGAAGGCGGAGGCTGGCCTCGAGCCCAGTGAATCCAACCATGTTCTGCGATCCGCCTTCGTAGCGCTGGGCCGCCGGTTTGGGTTCCCAATGCAGCCGACTGAAGTCGTGAGCCTCCACCACACTGTGCCAACCGGCGATCAGAGGACGCAGACGGTCGAGATGTCTTCGAGCCACATAGAGAACGCCGGCCCCTTCCGGCCCCAACATCCACTTGTGGCCGTCGGCGGCGAGAAAGTCGACCGGAATCGACGTGAGGTCGAGCGGAAAGACGCCGAGCCCTTGGATGGCGTCGAGGAACACGAGAATGTTTCGTTCGTGAGCCGCCGAGACCAGGGACTCCAGATCGATCCGCCAGCCGCTGGCGAATCCGACCCAACTGACGGCAATCAAGCGGGTCCGGCGGTCGCAAGCCCCCAACAGCGCGTCGGTCGTCCAGCCCCCCGCCGGACGCTCGATCGATTCGGCCACCACGCCCCGTGAACGCAAGTTGAGCCACGGGTAGGCATTGGACGGAAACTCGTCGGCCGGAAAAACCACTCGGTCCCCCTCACGCCAGGGAAACCCCTCCGCCACGATGTGGATCCCGGTTGTCGTGTTGGGCACCAAGGCAATCTCATCGGCGGCCGCCCCCAAAAGTCCGGCCAACCGAGCCCTCAGTTCTTCGATCCGCCGCTCCCAACGACTCCATACCGTATCCCCCTCCACTGCGGCCTCCTCGGCCCAGTCGACGATGGCTCGGCGAGTCGGTTCGGGAAGAGGGGCCACTGCCGCATGGTCGAAGTAGGCCCATCGACGACATACCGGCATCCTCGCTCGGAAGGCCGACCAATCCAGAGGTCGCGGAGCCTCGGACTGCCCTGGCGATGCGGAGTCCGGAGACGACGCCGAGTCGGAAGCTGGCATGGGAGGCGGGCTTTCAAAAAAAAGAGGATATTTCGCGACCGCCATTGTCGCATAATCGACCTGCGATTGATACAATCCGATTTTTCGTTGCCGACGGCCGGCGGCCCAAATCGGGCCGGAAATGGCTCGGGAAAATCCATGACACCCGAAAGGGCTGGATTATACTAGCAGGATAATGACCGTAGAGACTCTGAGGCTCCGATCGACCCCTTCGAGGACGCACCTGATGCCCAAGGCCCTCTGTTATTCGGGCATGGCCATCGCCGCCGTGACCCTAGTTCTATTCGCCCTCGATTTGGCACTGAAGATCCCATTCGGCCGAGAAAACCTGGTGATGGACGTCGTCTTCGTCGTGGCATCCGGCGTTCTGGCATATCTTTCCTGGTCGTCGCTGCGTGATTTGGACCGCTAGGCAGCCGGCTTGAGAATCGACCGCATCGGGGTCCGCCGCGGGGGGCGGAGCACCAGCGTCACACCGGCGAGCGACTCGACCCTCAGCTTGCCTCGAGCTCGCCATCGCACCACTTTCCGGAGCAGCTCTTCCAGACTCGGCCACTGCCGCGGCACCCGCACCATCTTCGCCAAATCGATCGAGACGACCGTCGCTCGGGAAGAGGTCACGGTCTTGGCGAGTCGCTGCCGGTCGGCCCAGCCACCGAAGGGGGCCGCCCACGAACCGCTTTGGGGCCAATGCCACGAGGCGGTAGCCCTCCAAATCCCGAATCGCCCATGTTGGAGCTGCAAATCGCCGTCGGTGCTTCGTCGATGTTTACCTCCGTCCCGCACAATCCAACGGAGTTTGTGCCGGACCAACAAATCGAGGTGCTCGGATAGCTCGTGGGCGGTTAGGCGAAGCCCCGAAGGGTGTTTTCCCAGTTTGCGCAACACTGCGAGGCGCTGTTCCAACGCAGAAGCAAAATGGGTCCGGTCGGCATGTGGAGGAAGCCAGCTCGGATCACCGTGTAGCAAGAGATCGGCGCCGGGTACTCGCCCCAGCAACAGCCGCAACGCCCGGGATCCGGGGTGGGCCGTGAATGTCCAGGACGCCGGTATCCGATGGCGGTCAAGCAGAGCGGCCAGCTTGAGTAGGCCGGCCGGATTCACATCGACTTCGTCCGCCTCCACGTCAACGACGAAGGTCCACAGCGCACCATGCGTTTCGATCGCCACAAATGCCCCTCCTTCTTGGTGGGTATGGCCGAGTGGTACCGGATCGCCAAGTCAACGGTCCACGATCACGACGTGTTCGTCCTGAGTGGCGCGACCCGCTCACGCGACCCTTGGCTAGATCGGCAACCATCTCAAGGACAATCCATCCGGAGTTGGTTACTCGGATTGGTTCCCGGCAGCTTGCCTCAAGCGCCTCTCTTACGAAGTTTGCAATTCTGGATACCAAGGACGCCCCGATTCCGCCTATAATGAGAAGGACGATCGAGACGATTCATGGCTTTGGGGGACGCGGTTTCCTAGCGCGAGGGGGCTCGTCCCGCCACGGGGATCGTGCCGGAGGGAAACTCACAGCGATGGCGACTCAATCAGATTCAGCAGTCCACTCGGGTCCTGCCACCGATCCCAAACTCGAAGCAACCAGAGCTGCGGCTTCCCGTGCAGCGGAATCGACGGCTGAATCGGATACTCTCGCGGACCCCGCGGAGCGACGACGGTCCTGGCTGCAGGGGATCGGTGCGGCGGGAACCTCTCTGGTCGTTCACGTGCTGGCACTGGTCGTGTTGGCGCTCGCGGTCGTTCCCGGCGGTGGAGGGGACCGAGTCGCCACGCTGGTCAGCGAGGTGATGGAAGAGGCTCCGTTGGAAGAGCCCGAGATGTTGGCGGTCGAACTGGAAGAGGACCTGGAGGCGGCAACGGAGATCACCGATGCGCTCTCCAGCAGTGCTCCCTCGCCGGTCGAATCCGCGGCTGCCGCGGTGACTCAGGGAGCGGCCGGAGTCCAACTGAACCGCGACTCGATGGAAGAGATCAGCGACGCCCCGATCGGCATCGACAGTCCGGTGTTGTCGTTGCCGGGGGCCAAACTACTGGGACAGGCCGTTCCCGATGGCACGCTGGGAGATGCTCGCGCGGTGGTGGGCAACTACCAAGAAGCCCTCGATCGCATCACTCAAGAAATCATG
>JALSIV010000124.1 GCA_026989685.1 Pirellulaceae bacterium
CATGGTCGGCAGCCGGCACAGAGTTTGGCCGCGCTGAGTTCCGTTGGTGTCCTCAGGACCGCACTCGGTCAGATCGACGATGACGCGCTGAGGCAGTCGCTGGCGACACTCAAGTCGGACGACGGTACGGCGTTTCCGGGACCGACGGTGTGGGTCGTTGGTACGCCGTCGGATGTCGAAGGGAGGTTTCGCATCTTGCGACCTCACCGCAAAGGCGGACTCGGAGCTGTACACGTGGCCCGAGATGAGGAACTCAACCGTGAAGTCGCCCTCAAGGAAGTGCGGGACCGGTTCGCTCGCGACCCGGAAGCCCAGAATCGCCTGCGCGTGGAAGCCGAGATCACGGGGGGACTGGAACATCCCGGCATCGTGCCTGTCTACGGTCTAGGCAGCTATCCCGACGGCCGGCCGTTCTATTGCATGAGGTTCATTCAGGGCGACAGTTTGGCCGAGGCCATCAAGAAGTTTCGCCGCGCCAGGTCGACGATGTCGGCGAGCCAGCGGAATCTGCGGCTGCGGAATCTACTGAGCCGCTTCGTGGACGTCTGCGAAGCCGTGGCCTATGCGCACAGCCGCCAGGTATTGCATCGCGACTTGAAGCCCGGCAACATCATGCTGGGACGCTACGGCGAGACGCTGGTGGTCGACTGGGGATTGGCGAAGGCACTGGGAACCGAAGAGACGCTAGCTCCGGGAGTCGATCGTCCCGTCGTGCCCCGCTCGGGCAGTACGGCCGCGCCCACCCAGGTCGGTTCGCTGATTGGAACGCCGGAATACATGAGTCCCGAACAGGCCGAAGGCCGGTTGGAGGAATTGGGGCCGGCCACGGATGTCTACAGTCTGGGGGCAACGCTCTATTGCATCCTGACCGGACGCGCGCCGTTCCGAGGAAACGACAAAGACGAAATCTTGGCCCAAGTGAAAAGGGGAGATTTTGCGCGGCCATGCGAAGTCGATCCGCGGATTCCCAAGCCGTTGGAGGCGATCTGCCTGAAGGCGATGGCGTTTGAGCCTGCGCGGCGTTACGAGACACCGGACGAACTGGCATCCGACGTCGAGCGCTGGTTGGCGGACGAGCCGGTTTCCGCCTACGCCGAACCATGGTCGGTGCGGGCTGCCCGCATGTTGCGGAAGAACCGGGCCGCGGCAATGACATTGTCGGCGATCGTGGCCACCACCATCGTGGCGCTGGTTGTACTCAACGTGGTGACCCAACGCAAGAACGCGGTGATTGCCGCTCAAAAACAGGACATCGAAATGCAGAAAAAGGAAGTGGAAGATGCTCGCACTCGACTGGCGGCCAACTACTCGCGCTTTCACGGTGCAACGGTGAAGATGATTTTCAAGGCGGAAGAGGAACTCTCTCAGGATCCGGAAATGAAGGAGGCCCGCCGAGTTCTAACGGATGAGGCTCTGGCCCTCTATCGCGACTTCATCGAAGCGGACACCGATGGCGATTTTGTGGTCCGAGACGCCGACTCGGCTAGCTGGTTCGCCCAACTGCACCGCTATTCGGCGCATCTGGACCGGGTGTCGGGAAAGTTGGATCCGGCCATCGCCAAGTTCGAGAAGGCGGTCGACATTCTCCGGCGTACGCGGAAAGCGCATCCTCAACATGTGAAAACGTGGAGGAACTTGTCCGAGGCCATCCGGGATCTGGGAAACACGATCAAGTCGCAGGGGAGACTCAAAGACGCTCAGGATGCGCTGGCGGAGGCGGTGAAGCAAAGTGCCGGACTCTGTGCCAAACATGGCGACAGCGTTGCCTGTCGCAGCACTCACGCAACCAACTTGTTCGATGCGGCCGATGTCAGCTATGCCATCGGTGCCTACGAAACGGCTTTCCGTCAGGCCCGCCAATCCGCAGACGCGCTGCGCACGATCGTGGACGAGGGGAACGCATCAGGGCGTGAGGAACAACTCTTGGTCATGGCACTGCTGCGGCAATCGGCGGCCTTGCGGAAACTGGGGAAGGCTCGGCAGGCGGAAGAGCCGGTGGCCGAGGTGATGCGCCGCGTGGCAGCTCGCACGAAAGACCTGAACCAATTGGGCAACCGGCACACACGCGCGCGAGCCTACTTCGAGCAGGCTCAAGTCGACCATGCCGTCAGACGGAACCCCGATGACGTCGAAGCGTCCGTTACCCAGGCAATCTCCGCATGGGAGAAACTGGCCAGTCAGTTTTCCGAGAGGCCTGTCTACCGGCGCTATCTGGCCGACGCCAAGGCGCTGCGGGCTCGTGTCCGGACGGGGCGCGGACGGATCGCCGACGCGCGTTCCGATTTGGAGCAGGGTCTTGCGTTGAGTGACGAGTTGCTCAAGATCACCCCCATGGATTCTGAGTTGCTGCGGGTTCGGAGCCAGATCTTGATGGCGCTGGCGCAGTGTGCGCAGGCGGTAGGAAACGCGGCCGAGAGTCGGTGGCGAACCGATGAGGCGGTCAAGCAACTAGAAGCGGCAAGCAAGATCAGTCCCGAATATGCCATGTTTGACGAGTTGCTTCGAGAGGCCAGAAAACTCGCCGAGAGCGCAGGAAACTGACACTACGCTGGTTGCCGTGCGACCTTTCGGGGGGCGGGGGAGGAGTTACCCCCAGCCTCATTTGTGCCGTCGAGCGTGATGCCGGAGGCACGCCCTCGATCTTTTCTCGTGACGCGGAACGATAACGTCCAGACGATTTCCTTTTCCTTTGCTACAATGGCCCTTCGATAAGGGAGGACGTTCGGCGGCGACTGCCGTCGAGTAACAGGTTGTCACAATACTCGATGCTGCAAGCAACACGCCCGAAACCGGGGAGCGGAGCGGCGGGTTTGGTTCCAGCCGCAAAAGAACGGTCGCTGCATCTCCGGCGGCTCGACACACGCCAAAACGATGAAAGGAAACGGGATGCACTTGAGAATCGTCGATATTTGCACGGTCTGTGGGGAGCTCTGTTCGCAGAACGGTCATGTGGATGAAACGCTTACCTTTATCATCCTCGGACGAGGACTGGAGGAGACCACCAAACAGAACGTGCATGTCAACAAAGTGGACCGCTTGTCCGGAGCCCTTTTTGCTTCGTATGAAACGGAATGCAGCCGTTATGTCGGGCGGCATGGGGATTGGGAGGCGGCCTTGGTGGTGGCCAAGCGACGCTATCCTTCAGCGAGTGTTTCCCAGGATGTTTCGGAGGAAGATGCGCCGAAGGGATCGGAAGAACTGGAGGTGATTGTGACAGGAGAGGGGGGAGACCCCGGAGGCGGGCGGGCCGATCGGGCGGATGAGCGGCTAAGCGATGTGCACAGCATACCGTTTCCGGATCTCGGACCGCCGGGAGAGTGTCGGCGGGCGTAAACCGGGATCCGAACGGGGCGGTTTTCAGCACAGGATGGGGTGGACATGGCCGCTCAGATTCTGCGGCTCTGCGAGTAAACAGATTACGTTGGTAGCCCAGCGTGCGGCGGTCTCACCGGCCGAGCGACCGACGATGACGGCTCGCACATCGAGTCTCTCGGCAGGTGGGACGTGTGGGTTGGCGATCAATCGAGGCATCGCGGTGCTCGAACCGATCCTTGGGGAGGCCGCTTTTTTCGTCCGAGTCGTGGGGTCGCTGCCTTGCCATGTGCGCGGTCCGGGGCCATGCTACTCGATCTCCACCGCGAACATGGCGAGCGTCTCCAGCCTCGGCGCCGTGAAGCGGATCGTGTCACCCTGGTTCGAGAAAGAGATCGGCCGATCGGTAGCCAATTGGACAATCCGCTTCACGCGATGACCGAGTTGTAGCCGCACCTTGATTCCTTCGATGGGGATGTTGGGAAGTTGAGCCTGGAAATCGGCCAACGCCACCACGTATCGTTTGCGATCCTTCTGGTGGAACACCGTTGCTTCCACGGATGCCGGCGCGTCGACTTCGAAGCGAAACGGTCCGGCGAAAGTCCGGAGCAACGACACGAACGTACCACCCAGTTCATCGATGGTTTCCAGTAGTGTTGCCGCATAGATCGCCTTTCCACGTCCGAATTCGTGCACCGTTAGCTCCGGCAGATCGGTGGCGACCCACGGCGGGTCGCTGTGAATCGACGCGAACTGAGACGGCTCGGGAGCCTGCCAGGGCAATGTCGTGGTGGCCAGCACCGTCGCGTTGGGCGTCGCCTTGACCTGCATTCCGTAGCCGGTGGTGAAGACGGGGTACTTGGCGTCGTAATCTCGAAAGAATTTCTGCCCGGCGCTGGTCGGCGCCAGGTAATGTTTGCGACCCTGCCAGTCGGCTTGCTCGAGCGAAACGCCGAATACGTCCGCCAACATGAAATCGTCGTGCATGCGTCCTGATTTATCGACCAACGATGTGCCACCGCTGGCGTACAAGACGCCTCCGCGCTTCACCCATCGCCGAATCGCGGCCACTTCTTCCTCGTCCATCATGTTGACGTTCGACAGCACTAGCACTCGGAGGTCGCGCAGTTGCCCCAGCGTCTCCTTGGTCACGACTCCCCACGGCACGTGATGTTCCAGCAGCCTGCGGGCCACGTGCATGCAGCTTTCGGTGTGGGCATTGGTCCGGTCATGCGAGCGGATGTGCCGGCCGTTGGTAGAGAAGTCGAATTTCGATTCGGGACTGAAAAAAACACCGATGTCTTGCAGCCGATCGCCGCCGAGATGTTCGTAGTACGGCTCGAGCCGATCGAAGACCCGCCCCATTCGTTCGTGGACTCGCAGGTTCACGGTACCAACGGGGTCGATGGCGTCAATGAAGACGAACGCCGCATGATCGGCAACGGCGGCCGACGCTTTGGCATGCAACAGGGCCTGGCTCTTACGTGCCGTGTGGTTGCTGAGACTCACGGAAAAACTCGTTTCATATCCAAACGGTCGATTGGGTGTGAGTGTTTCCAGGAGCTTGCGGACGAAGGAGCCTTGAAGCGCGTCGCCGTAGAAGTCGCCTTGGAGGAAGTCGTTTTGGCGAGCCAGCGGCGCGGTGACGCCGAATACCCAATCCAGCGGAAACGTGGAAGCTTGGTGTTCGACGGAGGCGTTCGGCTTGAGTCGTCGGACGATGCCGGTGGCCAGAGCGGCGAATTCGACCAGCCATCGCTCACGGCATCGTTGAAACGCCACCCAACGAGGATCGAGCCAATCAACGGTGACCGGCAGCTCGCCTCCCACTTCGTCTTCGAATCGCTGTCGGCAATATTGGCAATAGCAGACGCTTGGCCAGAACGTCATATCGAAACGGATACCTTCGAAGTCGAACTGCCGACAGATTTCCTCGACGAACCGTCGCACGTAGTCTCGGTACGGAGAATTCGGGCAGAGGACCGCGTGCCGGTCTCCTTCTCCCTGGATCTTGCCGTCCCAGGTGCGCATCCGCCATTGCGGATGTTGGTCGCCCGCCCAGCGGTCATAGATCAGACTGGTGTAGAGTTGCACGGATATGCCGTGGTCGTCGCAACCGTTGATCATCTCCTTCAAAATGTTGCGGCCTCGGAGTCCCCGATGTTGACGGCCCACCTGCGTGGGAAAATTGAACAGCCCGGTGTGCGACTGGCAATAGCAGACGATCGACTGAGCTCGCGATTTCAACAGCATTTGCACGTATTGCCGCGGATCGAACTGCGAGAGAAACCGGTCGTCCCAATCGGAGATGTGCATATCGATGACAGCTCGGCGGTACGCGTTCTTGTACCACTTTGCGGAAGGTTCCGAACTCCTGCGGTCGATCGTCTCGCCATCACCGGTAGCGGCCGCGGTCGCGGAACTCCCGGCCGCCAATCCTGCGGCGGCAAGAAACCCCCGTCGGGAAATGCTGTGATCGGTCATTGGCTCACTCTCGGTTCTCGCAGCAGAGTCCGCGCTAAGGCTCGCGGATATGAACCCAGGTGTGGACATGCGGCTTGCCGCGGAAGAACCACACCATGTGCGGTCCTTCGATTTGCCACACATCCCACACGCGGTCGTTGCCGATATCCATGTTCTGGAAGTAGGAGAAATGGAGTTTCTCGAAACCGCCTTTTTCGATCAACTTGAGGCTTTCTCGCACGTCGACCTTGCGGAACGGAGCCAGCACATCTGCCATGACCTGGTGAGCCAGTTGCTTCTGATCGGCGGTCATTTCGGAGACGGGGAGTCCCTTGAGTTCGGTACCGTCGCCGGGCAGCTCCACCGTCTTGGTTTCGCGCTCGGGACGCGGATCGTTTCTCAGGGCGAGCTTGCGCTGCTTGCCGTCGAGTGCGGCGAACAATTCGTTGGCACGCAGAGCCTGGTACCAGTAGATATTGCCTGGATGATCGGGCCTTTCGTTGAATCCTCGAGCTGCATGTCCGTAGAAGATAGGACCGCCGAACGCCGCGCCGTCGACCGAGTCACCATCGCAGCGGCGGGTCACGTGGCGACCGGTGAAGACGAATTCGAACTTGCCCGTTCCCGGTTCACCGAACACGGCGACCGAACATCCGCCGAAGCCCCCTTTGCGGTTGGCCGTGCGATTGTCATGTTCGACTTGCCCGAGCACCTTGTCCGCATACTCTTCGCTGTGGAGCTTCAGGAAGATCTCGCGGATCAACGCCTGCTGATCGGCGTCGAACGTCTTGCTGATCACCGCGTCGGTAATCATCCAGTTGTTGTTGACTTTTGAGCGAAGAGGATGGTCGAAGGGAAACGCCATCTGCTTCTTCTGCTGCCGTGTGAGCGAGCCGTAGAATTGGGCGACCAGCGTCTCGGAATCCGAGGCGGCGGCACGAGCGCTCGTGGCGGAACGAGTCAGCAAGGAAGTACCGGCGACGGCGGCGGAGGCTGCCGTCAGCCTAAGGAATTCACGACGATCGGCACGGCGGTCACGATGGACGGGAAAACTCGGCGACATGGTCGATTCCTTGTGGCAGTGGGCGACTTTTCCGACCAGTTTATTGTAGACTTTCTCCGCCGGGCGGCACAGACGGGAGCCGTCGCCTCTCGACATGTGGAGTGGCTCAGCAGCGCGGACGACGCCGTTCACCGAGTGATGGTTGTTGTAGGATGAGGTCCGACGGCATTCGCACGGTTGTTTCAGGGAGAATACTGACGTGAGCAGGAAACGGAGTGGTTACCGGTCGGATTTCCTGGTTCCGGCGTACGCATCGCGAAGTCCGTTGTCCGATTGGCCGGCGGGGCATGGCGGGCCCCAGCCCAATCGTCGCCGGTGGCTCGCCGCCTGCGCGGCCGGCGGCGCCGCTTGCGTGTTGCGGCCCCACTGCCTGCAGGCGTCCTCTGCCGAGCTGCAGCCACTCGAGTTTCTCGTGGTGAGCGACACGCACTTGGGATACGGCGGTTCCGACCGGGCCGAGCGTCAATGGGAACAGACTTCCGCCGAGTTGGCCGACGCTCCCGGCGAAGTCGTTTTCCACTTGGGTGACGTCGTCGACCGCCGGCGCGAAGAGCAATACGCGATTTACCGCAAGTATCGCGACCGGATCGGAAAACCGGTCCACGAGGTTCCCGGTAACCACGATCCTCAGCCGCTGTTTGCCAGACACATTCGCGATCCGATCGACACGGTCGTGGAGTTGCATTGGCTACGATTCGTGTTGCTCGGCAACGCGCACACCGATTCGCATGACGGATTCCTGGAAGACAAGCAGATCAGATGGCTGGATGAGCAGTGTCGATCGGCGAGGAAATCCGGGAAATACGTCATCGTATGCATGCACGTGCCGGCTCATTCGAATCGCCATCCCGATCGGGGCTGGTATGTCCGGCCGGGGCATGGACATCGGCGGCTCTACGCCCTATTGGAGCACCACGCCGATTGCGTGCTCGCGCTGTTCCACGGACATTTCCACAACGGCATTCGTGGGTGGGAAGATCATGGCGCGTTGCACGAGATTTGTTTTCCTTCGGCACTCTACAATCAAAACCGGCGACTCGAGGTGCAACAGGCTCCCGGCTACAATCTGAACGAATTCCGTCCCGGGTTTACTCAGGTTGCCATCAAGAACGGCGAGCTGTGGCTGCGGTACAAGCCGGTGAGAGCCCCCGTGAGTCTCTCAAGAAAGCAATCGCTCAAACCGTTGTCTTGATGGTTGGGGACAGCTTGAACGCATGCCGAGGGACACCAGCTCCACGAGCAATGGCCGATGTCTGTCCCGCCTGCGGTGCGGCGATCGTGGGATCGACGGCTCGAGTCGGAGATCCTCGGGAACCGAGGCTGACATCATTTCGGCAGCATCATTTCGGCATGGGCAGAATGATTGCCGCGTCTTCGGCGAACGTGGCTTTGCCTTCCCGGCCGTTCATCCGGTAGTGGATCGTGAGTTGCTTCACGCTTCCGGGGACGGGGTCCCGGCCGAAGGCGCGATTGTAACTCGAGGACGGCAGCGAGATGATGGGAAGATCGCCCGCATGTTTGCGCAGCACGTTGGTCACGTCGATGCGCGTCGATCCGGCACCGTACTCGGCCTTGACGATTTCCAGTTTGACTTTGGCAATGTCGGCTCGTTTCAGGTGCCGGCTCACATCGGCTCCACGAGCCGCCAGTTTCTGGGCGATCACCAGTGTGGCCTGCAAAGCTCGATCTTGGATCTCGCTGTCGCGCAGCGATTCGATGGCCAGGTTCAGCATGATGCCGCTGGGATAGCGTTCCAATACTTCCATGACGAGTTGCTTCTCGGCCGGCCGCCAGGCGGCCGCCAACGCTTTGCGGCACATCTCGGCACGTTGCCTCATCGGCAACACGAACTGCCGGGCGATGCGAATGTAGCCGCGCAACGCTCGAACGCGGTACTTGTTGTTGGAGATATTCTCGGCCAGTTCGAGCAACACGGGGGCCGCGTCGGGCGTCATCCATTTGCCCAGGAGGCGCGTACTGGCATCTTGCATTCTTTCATCCGAACCGGTGGCCGCATTGCGCATTACGGACAAGGCCGTTTCGCCGCCGACGGCAGCGATGATTTCCAACAGAGCGACTTGGCTCGAGGCGTCTCGGGTTTTCTTGATGGCTCGAGCCAGTGCTGCCGCGCACGCGTCCCGATCGGGCATTCGGACGCTGGCCGTGGTCAGAGCCTGGATCGCCGCCGCGCGGTCTTCGGAACGCGTGGCACGGACCAGTTGGTCGATCAGCCGTCCCAGATCGTCAAACTTGATCGTTTCGCCCAGCGCGGTCAGCGCGGCTCGGCGCACTTTGGGATCGCTGTGATCGAGTGCTGCGAACAATGGTTCCGTCGCGTCGATGCGGCGCTCCCCGACGATGGCGAACAGGACCGGGAGGTCGTCGGGGGAGGCCTTCTCGAGTCGTTCCACGATCTGGGCGTCGATCGCGTCGTCGCGAATGCGACCGAGCGCCTCGATTGCGGCCGCCGACAATGTGGAATCGGTTTCCGCAGCGACCGTCAGCAGCGGCGAAAGGCAGGAAGCATTCCCAACACGTCCCAGCGACTCGATGGCCGCCAGACGCACCGGCTTGGGGCCTTGTTCGGCCGCTTTGAGCAGCGCCGACCGGTCGACGGTGTCCGGCCGATCGGCCATGGCATAAACGATCATCGCCGCTCGGTCGGCCGGAGCATCGGCCAGCGTGGCGGGCAGAGCCTGATCGATACGATTGCCGGGGAACTCGCGGATGACGCCCAGCGCCAGACGAAAGAGCCGCTTATCGGGCGACCGCAGCGACTCCAGCAGCAGCGGGATCCCCTCGTTTCCTCGAGCCAGAATGGCCCCTCGCGTCGCTTCGATCAACCGTTGTTGGGGCACATCGGCTTTGCGTACTTCATCGTAGATGGCAATGGCCGCCGCCGGATCGCCGGTTTGCTGCCGTTTTTCCGCACAGACGATACACGCTTCGGCCACGACCGAGCGTACGGGCGGGGGAGCCGTGGCCAGGGCCTTGCGGAGCGTTTCCGTTGCGGCGTCGTTTCCGATTCGGCCGAGTGCCGCTGCTGCCGCCGCAGCGATAGCGGGATCACTCTTGGCGAGCGTCCGACTCAGCCAGGGCACGGCGTTAGCATCTTGCCGGACGCCGATCGAGTGGATCACGCCGATCAGTAGTTTGCCATCGAGTGACTGGGCGGCCGTGCGCAGTGCCTGGTCGGCTTCGTCGCCCGGGATGGCTTCGAGTGCGATCCGAGCCCACGAAGCAAGCTGGGGGTCGGACAACAGTTTGGCCAGTTCGGGTACCGCTTGACTGGAGCCGTGAATGGCAAGCAGTTTGCAGGTGATCGCCTTTTCGGACTTGGGCGAGTCGGATTGAAGAACGGCGATCAGGTCTTCTTCTTTGTGGGAGGGCGTCTTGTCTTGGGCGATGGCGGAAGACACGACTGCGGTCACCAACGCCGCCAGCAAGGTGGCGGTCGAGACGCCGTTGCTCGAAATTCGAATCGTGCTCATGATGGGATCCTGTGTGGAGCAGGGGAGTGTTCGGTTTCGGACGGAACGAACGGCGGAACGTAGCAGCGGGTTACAGCCTCCACGGTTCACGCAGCGCCTCGCCGCGCAGTCGATTCGCTTCTTCGTCGCCGATGAACTGGTGTTTCCCATTGTCGTACTTCACTTTCCGGTCGAGGTAGAGGGCGATATTGGCCGCGTGACAGGCAATGTGGGCATTGCGGGCCGCATCGGCGTTTCCCTTGGGGAGGGCTCGAGTCTTCACGCAGTTGAGGAAATCGCGCACGTGGAATGTGGCGGGATAGCCGCCGATCTCCTCGACCTTGCGACCCGCCAGCAGCTCGGGCGAGCTGAGAACGAGTTTGCCGCTGTCCCCGGCTTCCACCCAGCCGGTTTCCCCTTCGAAACGGACGGGGCATGATCCCAGAGGAATCCATCCTTTCTCGCGGAAGATCAACTGCGTGCCGTTTTCGTATTCCGCGACCATTTCCCCGTTTCGCTTGGGGTGGTAGATCACCGGCGGCGGGCAGTCTCCCACGGCCCACTGGCAAAGGTCGACGCAGTGGGAGCCCCACTCGAGGACGCCGCCTCCGACCAGGCCGCCTCCTTTTTCGAAGTTGAAGCCGTCCAGCAGCTTCGGGTTGAATGGACGCCAAGCGGCGGGCCCGAGGTACATATCCCAGTCGACCACCTCCTTGTCCGGCTCGGGCTCGGCGGGGAGCCAGCCGCTCATCATCGCCTGCATACCTCCGGGGTGAGCGTAAACGCGTTTGAGTTTTCCCAGCTTTCCGGTACGAGCCAATTCGCAGGCGAATGCGTAATGAGGCAGATTGCGCCGCTGGGTTCCTGCTTGGAAGACTCGTCCCGTGCGGCGCATCACGTCGGCCAGAATCAGGCTCTGCGAAATATTCTTCGTGCACGGCTTTTCGCAGTACATGTCCTTGCCCGCTTTGGCCGTCATGATGGCGGCCGTGGCGTGCCAGTTGGGACCGGTCGCGATGAGTACGGCATCGATGTCGTTGCGGTCGAGCAGATTGCGAAAGTCGCGGTACGTGTCGCACCGGGAGTTGCCGTACTTGTCATCGACCATTTTTTTCACGGCGACGCGGCGCACTTGTTTGACGTCGGCGACCGCCACGAACTGAACATCGGGCTGCTCGAGGAAGCACCCCAGGTCGTAGGTCCCTCGTCGGCCGATGCCGATGCCGCCTACGATGATCCGTTCGCTGGGAGCGACGGCACCGTCGCGCCCCAGCGCGGAACTGGGGATGATGGTCGGCGCTGCCACGGCGGCACCGGCGGCGGTGAGGGTGGTCTTCAGGAAGCGGCGGCGGGGGATGCGAGACGGGTTCAGCAACATGGCTGATCTCCTTTGCGGTCTTTGCCGAGTAAGAGTCGGCCGGCAAGGCGGGAGTGAGAATCCACACGCGCCCGTTAGTGTACACACCCCGATAGCCGCTCGTCTACCGACGGGTCCTGCGATGGTGATCGGAAAAAAGGAAACCGCAGTGACCGCAGTCCAAGTGGCGCAAAGTGTTGCTACAATGGAATCCCTCGCGAACGGAAGCGGACTGCCCCGTGCCGCGAGTTGCATCGATCCTCGCCCGGTTGAACCGGACCGGCGTGGCGGTTCCCGTCCGACGGGCTACCCTCCACCGCTGTCCCGATCCCTCCAGCCACACTCCGTGAGTTTCCACTTTGGTCTCGTTTTGCATTCAAAATCCGGTCAAAGTCGCCGTGGGCGTGATCGTGGTGGCCCTGTTCGGTCTCATTGCGCTGTGGCAGATTCCCATCCAACTGACGCCTGAAGTACGCACGCCGACGATCACGGTAAGGGTGCGATGGCCGGGTGCCAGTCCCTACGAGGTCGAGCACGAGATCGTGCAGAACCTGGAAGAACAACTCAAGGACGTTCGCGGCATGGCGCGGATGACCTCGACCAGCGCTTATGCCGAAGGCACGGTCACGCTCGAATTCCCCGTCGGCACCGATCTGACTCAAGCCATGCTGGAACTCAACTCGCGGCTCAACCAATTGCGCGAGTTCCCCGATGATGCCTTCGAGCCGGTGATTTCGACGGCCGATCTGTCTTACCGCCCGGTCTGCTGGTTCGTGGTCAGTTCGCGCGTGCCGTCGGATGAAGAACTGGAACGGTTTGTCGCCGAGCATCCTCATTTGCGCGAGCGTTGTCAGCCGTTGATCGAGGCTCACAAATGGGATCTGCGGCTGTACCGCCTGACGCAGCTTGTCCGGGAGGATGAGGAGATCCGGGGTCTGCTCCCGGTCTCCGACGTACGCAAGCATCGCCGATTCGTGGAGGAGCATGTCAAAAGCCGTTTCGACCGCGTCAACGGCGTGGCCGACACCTGGGTGATGGGGGGGCGGAAGGAAGAGATGCACGTCATCGTCGACGCCGAAAAACTGGCGGCTCGCAAGCTGACGATCGAGGATCTTCGCCGGGCTTTGCAGATCCGCAACAAGGATACCTCGGGGGGAGAGATCTGGGACGGAAAGCGGCGATACGTAGTCCGGACGTTGGGGCAGTTTACCGACCCGCGTCAGATCGAGGACGTGATCATCGACACTCACGACGGTGCCACGACCTATGTCAAGGACGTGGCTCGAGTCGAACTCGGCTACCAGCGGCCGACCGGCATGTACCGTCGCGGCGGAAACGACTTGATCGGCTTGGGGATTCGAGCCGAAACCGGGGCCAACGTGTTGGAGATTGTGGCCGACATTCGGGAAGTGACCGAGGAGCTCAACGCGGGAATTCTGGCCGAGCGGGGGCTCAAGATCAGCGAAGTGTGGAGTGACGCCGACTATATCGAGTCTTCCGTGGGACTGGTGCAACAGAATATTGTGATCGGCGGTGTACTGACGATCGCGGTGTTGCTGCTTTTTCTGCGGAGCGTTCGCTCGACGATTGTCATTGCGATCGCCGTGCCGACAAGCATTGTGGGTACGTTTCTCGTCTTGCGGTTGCTGGGCCGATCACTCAATGTGGTCAGTCTGGCTGGCCTGGCGTTCGCGGTGGGGATGATCGTCGACAACTCGGTGGTGGTGCTGGAGAACATCTTCCGACACTACCAGCTTGGAAGCAAACCCTTGGCGGCTGCCTGGAAAGGGACGCGCGAAGTGTGGGGAGCCGTGTTGGCGTCGACGTTGACGACGCTGGCGGTGTTCATTCCCGTGCTGTTCACGCAGCAGGAAGCGGGACAGTTGTTTCGCGACATCGCGCTGGCCATCAGCACGGCTGTGGGGCTGTCGTTGATTCTGGCCGTTACCGTGATTCCCACGGCGGCTGCCCGATTGTTGTCCGCAGGGCGGTCGCGCCGATCGCGTCGCGTGGCGTGGCCCGGAATGGCTTTTCTGCTGGAGCAGATACCACGGCGCTTTGCTGCCTGCGTGGTGGATGCCAATCATTGGCTCTTGCAGGGGACACTTCGGCGAGTCCTGCTCGTAGTTGGCATTGTCGGCGGTGCACTATTGCTGAGCTGGGCCGCGTTTCCGGACGTGGAGTATCTGCCGGAAGGAAATAAGGCTCGCTTGCGCTGCAAACTCTACACGCCTCCCGGCTACAACGTCGACGAATCGAATGAAATCGCCGAGCGGGTGTTTCAGAAGTTCTACCGTTACTGGGAGGTCGATCCTGCCAGCCCCGCCGCGGCCCAACTCGATCTGCCGCCGCTGCGAGATCTGTTGGTACTGGTGCGGCCGGGAGAGATCATGGTGCAGGTGCAGACCGAGGATCCAAGGCGGATTCGCGAGTGGTTGCCGCGGCTTGAGCGATTGGGGCAAGAGTTTCCCGACCTGCGAGCTTCGGCCGGTCAATTGAGTCTGTTTTCCCGATCGTCCCGCAAGATCGATGTCGAGGTGACCGGACCCGACGTCGAGTCGGTCATCGCTCACGCCAAGATTCTCCAAGACCGGATCGAAGAGGTCTTGCCGGGAGCGCGGACGGCCGCCGTGCCGGGACTGTGGAACGCGAACCCCGAATTGCATGTGAAGCCCCGTTGGAATCGCCTGGCGGAGGTCGGTCTGGATGCGACGCAGTTGGGGTACGTGGTGGACGCTTTGACCGACGGCGCCTACGTGGCCGACTATTCCATTGGCGGCGAGAAGATCGATTTGCGGATCATCGGTAGGGACAGTCATGAGTCACGGACGCAGGATCTGGGGAGCCGTTCGGTGGCGACCGGCACCGGTCAGGTCGTGCCGCTGGCGTCGCTGGCCGAATTCCGCATCGACAGCGGACCGCCGGCCATTTTCCGCGTTGAACGGCGGCGAGCCATGATCATCGAGGTGCAACCTCCCGACGGGATGGCCCTCAGCAAGGCGTCTCAGGTGATTCGCCAAGATGTGGTGTTTCCTCTGCGAAAGGCGGGAGCCATCGAGCCGGGGATCCACGTTCAGTTGGGAGGGACCGCCGATCGTCTGGTGGAAGCCTGGGAAGCGATGCGGTTCAATCTGCTGTTGGCCCTGGTCATCACTTACTTGCTGATGGCAGGCTTGTTCGAGTCGTGGATTTATCCGTTAGTGATCATCATTTCCGTGCCGTTGGCGGCGGTGGGGGGCGTGGTCTGTCTGGCTGCCATGAATCGGGTGGTCGCGCAGCCTCTGGACATCATTACCATGCTCGGATTCATCATCTTGATCGGCACCGCGGTCAACAATGCGATCTTGATTGTTCACCATTCGATTCAGTTGATGGCCGAGGGGCAGGCTCCGGATGCGGCGGTGGAAGCCAGTGTGGCGAGCCGTATTCGACCGATTTTCATGACGACCGGTACAACCGTACTGGGGCTGCTGCCGCTGGTGGTCATGCCGGGCGCTGGGAGTGAACTTTATCGAGGACTCGGATGTGTCGTGCTGGGCGGGCTGGTCGTGTCGACCATGCTGACGTTGTTCCTGGTGCCCAGCTTCTTCAGCCTGGTGATGGAGACTCGGGAACGCTTTCGCCGTCGTCGGACGGTTGACGTTCCGGCAGCAACCGCGCCGGCCAGATCGGTCGAAGCATCGACCGAGGTCGCCGGCTGACCTGTTCGCGAATGAGAGTGGTTCGATGCGCCGTTTTTCGTCGGATACCGTAAAAGGCTGTCCCAAAACTCCATGCTGCAAGCAACACACGCGAGGCCGGAAAGGGGCGCGGCAGGTTTTGTTGCAGGCTCGAAACCTCGTCATGGCTGCCGCCGTACTGGGCGGGACGGTGTTGGTTGGTGCGTGCCGCCCGGCGCGGTCGCAACCGGAGGGAACCGAGGATCGACCACCGCCGTTGGTCTCCGTGGCCGAAGTGGCCGAGGAGCATGTCATCCCGCAGTATGAACTGGTGGGTACGGTGAAGGCCATTCAGCGCAGCACCATCGGCAGTCCCGTGGAGGGCCGGGTGATCGAAGTGGCAGTCGAACTGGGAGATTCGGTGCGTGCGCCCCGTTCCGATTCGGGGGAACTGGGTGCGCCGCGTCCGTTGGTCCGACTGAGCAGCCGACTGATCGATCTGGATTTGGCGGCCGCCCGGGCCGAACTCCGTCGACTGGAACAACGTCTGGCACAGCTTCGGGCCGGGAGTCGCCCCGAGGAAATCGCTCGAGCCAAAGCGCTACTCGAAGCGGCGCGGGCCAGTCACCACCTTGCCGAGGCTCGATTGACACGAGCGCGCCAGTTGAGCGAACTCAATTCGGTTTCCGAGGAAGAGTTGGAGACAGCGCAGGCCGGTGCGATGGAATCGCTTCACCGATTGGCGGCTGCCGAAGCCAATCATAAGCTGATGGTGGCCGGTCCGCGCGACGAAGAGGTGGCACAAGCCGAGGCGGAAGTGGAGAAGCAACGGCAAGAAGTGGCTCGACTGGAAGTCGAGCGGGAACGGCATACGCTGTTCGCTCCATTCGACGGCTTTGTAGCGCAAAAGCTGGTGGAGGTGGGCGAGTGGCTGTCGGTGGGTGACCCCGTGGTAGAACTGGTGGCTCTGGATCCGATCGGCGTGGAGATCCAAGTTCCCGAAACGATCGTGAATCAACTTGTGCTGGATGACGAGGTGCCTCTTCGGTTCGCCGCATTGCAGGATGGTGACGGAGTGTTGACAGGGGTAATCCGAGGCATTGCGCCGAGTGCCGATCCGCAGGCGCGGACCTTTGCGGTGCGGATCCGGGTCGACAACCCGCTGCGGGACGAACACTACCTGTTACGGGATGGCATGCAGGCGAAAGTCACCGTGTTTGGGGCCCCCCGAAAGAAACTGCTGGTCCCTAAGGACGCGATCGTGCTGGGAGGTACCGAGCCGTTCGTGATGACGGTGCGCAGCGGAAAGGACGGAAAACGGACGGCGGCTCGCGTCGCCGTGGAAGTCGGAGCGCCTCACGGGGAGCAGATCGAAGTCACCGGCGGCCTGCGGCCGGGGCAGTTGGTGATTGTTCGCGGAAACGAGCGACTTCGAGCCGGGCAGGTGGTTCGTATCATGGACGGCACCGGTGGCAGGGCGGAGAAGGGGCGGGGGGGCGTCGCACCCCACTGACGCGAGTGTCTGAGCGGGCGGGACTGTTGACGTCTCACGCCGGTCGCTCCATGCGGACGCGCTCGCTCGATTCGGAACTGGTTATCAAGGTCTCGAGGACGATCATGTTGAGCAGAGCGTCTTCCAGCGGAGTCGGGACCGGACGGTCGTCCCGGACGGCTTGAGCGAACAGGTCGGCCTGGACCGTGTACTGGTCGCACGGTGGGAACGCGGTCGTTTCCAGTCGCCCCTGGTCGTCCTGTTATACTTTGTCAACTCCACCGTATGTACCTCCACAGTGCCGTCCAATGCCTGCCCCTGTTCTCCTCCTTTGAGCTGCTCGCATGTTTTCCCCCGATTGGGTTTCGCCTTCAGTCTCCGTTAGGATGACGAAGATCTGCGCCGATGTGTTTTTCAACCTGATGTTCTCCGAAGGAGTATGAGCAATGACAGAGCGACGTTCCCATTGGTGGCTCATCGTATGCTTCAGCGGGGTCGGACTCATCGTGGGATGGGCTGGCCGGCTGATCGCGGACGAGTACCTCAGTGGAATCCAGTGGTCCAAGCCACCGGTTGTGCGGCCGGGAGACAAGCCGGGGGATCCGCCGGCGGATGCCGTTGTGTTGTTCGACGGCAAGGATCTGTCCAAGTGGGACGGTGCCGAGAATTGGAAGGTTGTCCAAGGCGCGATGGTGGCCGGCAAGGGCAGCATTCGCTCCAAGGCCGAATTCGGCGACTGCCAACTCCATCTGGAGTTCGCCACACCGGCGAAGATCGAGGGAAAAGGGCAGGGGCGCGGCAATAGCGGTTTGTTCTTTATGGACCGCTATGAACTGCAGATTCTTGATTCGTATCAGAATGAGACCTATTACGACGGTCAGTGCGGTGCCATCTACAAGCAACACCCGCCATTGGTCAATGCGAGTCGGCCGCCGGGGGAGTGGCAGACTTACGACGTGATTTGGATGGCTCCGCGATTCAAGGGCGGCAAACTGGTTCGCCCGGCCTCCATCACCGTGTTTCACAACGGCGTTTTGATCCAGAACCATTTTGAGCTGCAAGGCGACACGCCCTACCACCGCGCGCCCGCCTACGAGCCTCACGCGGACAAAGGGCCGATCCGGCTCCAGTGGCACGGCAATCCGATTCGATTTCGCAACATCTGGGTGCGCGCCATCAAGCCGCTCGGCCAAAAGCGGGTTCACCAGCCGAAGATTGTCAAGCACTGAGCGACACTCTTCGTTAAGCGCTACCGACTCAATCGGTGACACCTTGCCGCCGGAGTTCCTCCAGCACCGAGCGGACGATGGTCGCCACTTGCTCAGGATCGACCGGCTGTCCGGCCGGACAACCGGCCACCGGTTCATCCGTAAAACCTTCGGCGGCCAGCAGGCACTGCAACTGGTCGCGAATCCGCTCGAGCTGCAGTTGTTGCGAAGGAGCCTGCGGCTGCCGTCCCCTGCCGGTGCGGATGCCTCGCAATTGCAAGGCGGCTCGAAATCCCTCGGGAAACTCGCATGAGTAGATCATCGCATCGAACAACCGGAGCAGCCGATACTGCAGGTCGACGGCTTCGTCGAGCTTGCGGGCGATGGTGAGGTCGTAGAGTTTGCGGGTGATTTCGGGAACGACGCCACTGGTGGCGTTGGTGCCCCCGTCGCATCCCATCAGAATCATGGGAACCAGAGCCGCGTCCCATCCCGTGAGGAAGCTGAACTCGGGCCGAGAAGGTCGAACCGCGGCGATCATCCTCATCATGTGAGGCAGATCGCCCGATGAGTCCTTGATGGCGACCACGCGCTCGCACTCGTCGGCCAGTCGCCGGACCGTATCGACGTCGATCGGCGAGGCGAACATGGGGATGTTGTAAAGCGTGATGTCGATGGGAGAGTGGTCGGCGATTTCCTTGAAGTAGGCATAGACGCCGGCCGAGCTGAGTTTGTAGTAGAACGGTGCAACGATCGCCACGGCGCGAACCCCCAGACGCTCGTAGTACTCGCACGCCGCGATCGTTTCACGCGTGTTGGCTTCGGCGGCCCCCGCCAAGATGGGAACGCGTCCGGCCGTTTGATCGGCGATGATCTCGATGATCCTCCTCCGCTCGCTGGAAGTGAAACGAGTAAACTCGCCGGTCGAGCCGTTGGGATAGAGGCCGTGGACGCCTCGAGCGATCAGCCAATCCACATAACGCCGCAGTTCGGCCTCGTCGATTTCACCGTGACGATCCAAGGGGACGATGTTGGGCGTGAAGATGCCTTGCAGCCGAGGTTGCGACATGGCCGGATTTCCTGGGCGTAAGTGGAAGGGGAGTGATAGGGGAAAGGGGGCTCGTGCGTTATAATCCGCACGATCGGCAGGATGGTGGGGGAGGAGGCTCTCCCCCCAAGTCCTCATTAGCATAGCTTAGTCGACGCGACTCGGGGGAGTTGCGTTCGGGACCGCCGAAGAGAACGTCGTCAGGATACTACGCTCCATGACTGCTCGCAAACGCCGCGTGCGATCGGCGGCTCCCTGGCAGGGGGCCGTGTCATCGCCATTCCCGGGCTGGGCCAGGGTCGGCTTGGCACTCGCCACCGGCGGTTTGCTGATTTCGCTGATCGCCTTCTTCGGTGTTCCACTCCACCGCTCGGTCTTGCTGGTCGGGCTGGTGCCCGATGAGCTGGTTCGGCAGTGGTGTGGCGGGAGCTGGCAGCGGGTCGGCCTGGCCGATCGGCTTCCCCTGTTCGTGTTGGCGACGTTGATTCAGCTCTCCATGCTTGGCTACGGCTTTGTCGCCATGACTCTGTTGGGGTGGCGCCCCGCGCGGTTGGGCCGCGAGGGGACCGACTGGCCACTCGCGGCGGCACTCGGCCTGGGAGTGCACGGCACCGTGGTGATGCTCGCCGGTTGGTTGGGAATGCTCGCGTGGCGTCACGTGGCCTGGCTGGCCATGTTGTTCGGTGTCCCCTTCTCAGTGCTGGCTGCCCAGCAAGGATGGCAGGAGTGGCGCCGGCAACGGCGGAGCGGCCGGCGTCGTTTCCAGAGCCACTGGGGGATCGGTGTTGGTAGCGCTGTGCTATTGGCCTGGGGGATCTACTTGAGTCTTGCCGCAGTCTTGCCGCCTCATGACTTTGATGTGCGGGAGTACCATTTGCAAGTTCCGAAGGAATGGTGGCAAGCGGGCCGTCTGACATTTTTGAGTCACAACGTCTACGGGAACATGCCGTTGGGAGCCGAAATGGCCGCTTTGGAGAGCATGGTGCTGTGGGGTGGCGAGGACGGCTGGTGGTGGGGGGCGCTGTGCGGCAAGCTGTTGATGGCGTGGTCGAGCGTGTGGTGCGCGGTGTGGCTACTGGCGCTGGGCCGGCGGCACCGATCGGTCGGCGCGGGGTTGGGGGCGGCGTTGCTCTACGCTGCGATACCGGGCATCATTCACGTCTCGATCAACGGTCTGAACGAAGGATGTCTGGCATTGTATTATCTCGGCGTGTTCGCCTTGTTGCTGGAATGGACGCGTGAGCATTCGCCTTCCAAGTCGGCCGAACGAGTTGTGCGAACAGTGGCCGCGCTGGCTGGTTTCGCCGCGACGATCAAGTATCCGGCGGTGCTGTTCGTCTCGGCTCCCCTTCTGGCGGTGGCGGCGCTGATGGCGCTGCTCGGTCGTCTCTCGTGGCGAGCGGTCGGCACGGCGGCGTTGATCGCCATGTCGGCCGGCGGAGCCTGGTATGTGAAAAATGCGGCGTTGTCCGGGAATCCCGTTTATCCTCTGGCCGCACGGTGGTTGGACGGCCGGACTCGAACGCCCGAGCGGATCGCGCAGTGGGAGCGTGCTCATCAGGTCCCGCGAGACAGTCGGGGACGCCGTTACTCGATGGGGCAAGCGGTGGACGCCGCTGCACGGCTGCTCTATCGCAGCGACCGTTTGCCTCCGCTGGTCGTCCCGCTGGCTCTCGTGGCAGCCATTCAAAGCTGGCGAAGTACGGAGACCCGGCTGGCCCTTGTGGTGTTGGCTGTGTGGTTTGGACTGTGGTTTGTTGCCACACACCGGATCGAGCGGTTCTACTTGCCGTTTCTGCCGGTTGTCGCCTGGCTGGCGGCCGGACCTTGGCGCCGACGCTGGCCGGGATATTGGCAGGCGGTTCCCACGACTGCCGTGGTGATCGCGCTCTTGTATGGGGGCACTGCCTCGGTTTCCCGGTTTTGCGGGGACAATCGGATTCTAGTGTCGCTGGATCAGCTTCGGGACGACGAGCCGAATCCGTCCGACCCTGATATGCCGCGGCGCACCAATCCGGTACACGTATGGTTGAATCGCCGAGCCGATCTTGCGGAAGGCGAAGCCGTGTTGTTAATCGGCGACGCTCAACCGTTCGACCTGGAGATGCCGGTCTATTACAACACTTGTTTCGACGCTCCTTGGCTCAAGCGGTGGCTGGCCGACCGCCGCACGGCTCGCCAGCGCCGCGATGCGCTCCAGCGTCGGCGCGTCCGCTATGTCGTGGTAGACTGGGACGAGATCGCTCGGTACCGCAGTACCTACGGCTATTCTCCGTACATCACCCGCCGTCTAATCGAACAAGAACTATGGCAGCGCCAGCGGGTCTGGAAAAAGGTCTCCTTGCCGGTGGGCCGGGATGTCGTGGTGTTCGAGGTGGCAAGGAAGGGTGAGAGGGGGCGGCGGTAGTCGGTGCAAACGGGTCGCCCGAACGTCCACGAGCTGCTACAAAGGCGGTAGGTTGTTCTTGCAAGAAACGTAAATGGAAAGTTGGGGTTCCATGCGAGTCCTATTGGCCAGTCCGCGCGGGTTTTGTGCCGGCGTCAACATGGCGATCGAGTGTCTCCAGTTCGCTTTGGACCACCTGGGGCCGCCGATCTACGTCTACCACGAGATCGTCCACAATCGGCACGTGGTGGAGTCGTTTCGCGGCCGGGGCGTGCAGTTCGTGGAGCACTTGGATGACGTGCCCCTCGGGGCCACTCTACTCTTTTCCGCTCACGGCGTGGCTCCCGAGATTCGGGCGTTGGCCAAGCAGCGCCAACTGCGGACGATCGATGCGACCTGTCCGTTGGTGACGAAAGTTCACGTCGAAGCGGTGCGATTTGCGCGCGAAGGTTACACGATTTGCCTGATCGGCCACGCCGGCCACGACGAGGTGGTGGGGACGATGGGCGAGGCGCCCGAGTCGATGGTGCTGGTGGAAAGCGAGGACGATGTTGAGCGACTCGAGTTGCCTCCTGACGCCAAGGTCGCCTACTTGACGCAGACGACCTTGAGCATTGACGAGGCCGAGCGGATCATCGGTCGTTTGCGGCAGCGGTTTCCTCAGATCGTCGGGCCCCCGAAGGAGGACATCTGTTACGCCACGCAGAATCGGCAAGAGGCTGTGGCGCAACTGGCCGCTCAGGCCGACCTCGTGCTCGTCCTGGGAAGTCAGAACAGTTCCAACAGCCGGCGACTTTGCGAATTGGCTCGAAGTCAAGGAGTACCCGCCCATCTGATCGATGGTGCGGAGGAATTGCGCCGGGAGTGGTTTGAAAAGGTCGCGTGCGTGGTGATCACGGCGGGAGCCAGCGCGCCCGAGTCATTGGTGCAGGGGTGTGTCGACTGGCTGAAACAGCACTTTCGTGCGACGGTCGAAGAATCGATCGTACGCAGCGAAGATGTTCATTTCGCGCTCCCCCGGGAACTGCGCCAGTTGCAGCGAACGGTTCCGCCAAGCGAGGCGTCCCAGCGGGATCCACAGAAACCGTGTTGAGTTGTGCACCGGGGCCTTTCAGCGAAAGCGATCAGCGGCGGCCGTCATCATTTGCGATCCGAGATCGAACTCCGAACGTGCTCCGGGGCGAACGTCGAAACTGGTTTGAATGGCGTCTTCGCCACCGGCGACCAAAGGAATGGCAGCCACCGTTCGTACCAGCGGCGGGTTGACTCGGTAAGGTTCGTAGCGGTGAAGCCGCCAGTGGGTGGAGCTCGGTGTCTTCGGCTAAGTTTGGCAATGATCGAGCGGATTCTCCCATCGCAGCCCGCGAAAGCGCCCGAAATCACAGTCGCATGAAACGAGGACGGCTCCGTGAGAGACGGCAATCGATGCCAGATGCGCGTCAGAGGTGAGATTGCCCGCCGTACCGGCATCGTCGACCATCCGCCGCAGAACCGACCAGTGATCGTCCGCTTCACCGACGGTGCGAATGTTGGGGTGTGCGAGCCACGCATCGATGATTGCCACGGCTTGGTGCGGCTGGAGGGGCCGGAGAAACGCCTTGGGGTTGGTGGAGACGCGCATGAACGCAAGCAGGACCGTCCAGCACAGCCCGATCGGTTCGTCGCCGTTTACGGCATCTTCCCACCAAGCTCGGATCGTGGTGTGGTGGACCGAATCTTGATTCACGGCGTACAACAGGACGTTGGCGTCGACAATTCTCATTTTCGCATTGCCAACTTCCGTAGAATCTCTTCGTCTTCGAGTTCGTCCGCCCGCGTCAGGGCTTTATGTAGATCGAGCCGTGGCTGGCCCATGGGAAACGTCCGCTGGCGAAACCGACGCTTCCGCCGAGGCTTTTGGGATTCCTTGATCCCGATTCGCAGCAGGCGGTTGATCAGTCGCGTCAGCGATACCTGCTCGGTCTGCGCACGCTGCTTCAAGTCGGCCATCAAATCGTCATCAATGCGTACAGTGGTCCTCATGTTGACATCATAGCATCACAGATTATGACTTCAAGGCACCACAACGGGGATTGCCGTGCAAACCGTGTCGTCTGCCCCTTCTCGTGAAATCCCAGGATCGGGGTTGATGCAAACGTCGGCGAACCCTATGGTGCGACTTCAGGTGGCGGGACGATAGCGACTGGTCTGAAAAAAACACTCCAGGTCAGGAAACCGCCGGCTGCCGTCGACTCGAGGTGTATCTGCCCCTTACCTTGGCTTCGGCGGCCGGCATTTTGGCGAAACGGGGCGACGGCGTTGCTGGACCGCGCTGTTTGACGGGGCGATTCGCGGTCGGCTATAATGACGATTCGGCAGGAGCAGGGGGAGGTGACCGGGGAGAGACGGAGCACCGCGGGTGCGCGTCCGCTGATTCCACCCGCGTCATGGCTGCCAGGTTTCCGAAAAGGGGGGCCAGATCGATGTTGTTACGAGACATTCTCCGGCAAAAGGGAGGCGACGTGCATCGCGTCGCACCGCATGCCACCTTGGCCGAGGCGGTCGATCGTTTGGTGGAGCACAACATCGGGTCGTTGCTGGTATGTGACGGCGACACCATCGCCGGGATCATTACCGAACGAGACATTCTGCGCGCCTGTCGAACCTGTGCGGGGCAATTGGACGCTCAACAGGTTCGAGACCACATGACCGGCCTGGATCAATTGATTACCGGAAAGCCGGACGATCGAGTTTCCGAGGTGATGGGGCTGCTGACGGAAAAACGCATCCGCCACTTACCGGTCCTGGAAGGCGGAAAGCTGGTCGGACTGATTTCGATCGGCGACGTGGTGAAAGCCCAGCACGACTTGCTGAGTGTCGAGAATCACTATCTCAAGTCGTACATTCAGGGTTGAAGAACATCCTCGTCGGATGATCCTTCGAGGTCGAGTCGCCT
>JALSIV010000125.1 GCA_026989685.1 Pirellulaceae bacterium
TCGCCGGAAGTCGGAGAGATGACGCCCGAGAGCAGCTTCAAGGTAGTCGTCTTGCCGGCGCCGTTGGGACCGAGGAAGGCGACGAATTCTCCCTTCTCCACCGACAGGTCAATGCCTCGCACCGCCCGCACTTCGCGGTAGCGGCGGCGAAACAGCCCGCGCACGCTGGCCCACAGCCCTTCCGGCTTCTGGTAGACGCGGTAGGTCTTGGTCAATTTGCGGATTGCGATGATCGGTTCGGACATCGGCCGTCCAAATCGTGAGTGTCTGGTGAGTTCCGTCTGCTCAGAGTGTAACCGGCTGACGGGAATCGCTACACTCCGGGTACCGGCTCGCCATCGGTGGCCATCCGGCGGGCCGGTGGCGTTTCAACCAGAGGAGCTTTGCGATTGTGGAACCGTCGATCCGTGTCGGCTTGGGGTACGACCTGCACCGCTGGGAAGCGGGAGGGCCGTTGATCTTGGGAGGCGTCGAGATTGCTCACGAGCGTCATTTGGCGGGACACAGCGATGCCGACGCCCTGTTGCACGCCGTGACCGACGCCGTGCTGGGAGCTGCCGGCGAGGGAGACATCGGCGAGTTGTTCCCCGATACCGATCCGGACAACCGCGGGAAAGACTCGTCGGAGATGCTGGGCGAAGCCATGAGCCGCGTCGCGCGGCGGGGATGGCGAGTCATCAACCTGGACTGCGTGGTTCAAACGCAGCGGCCCAAACTGCTGCCGTTTCGCGAGGCCATCCGAGCCAATCTGGCCACGCTGCTGGACGTTCCACTCGATCGAGTCTGGATCAAGGCCAAAACCGGAGAAGGCGTCGGTTCGATCGGTCGCGAGGAAGCCCTGGCCGTCCAGTGCGTCGTATTGCTGGCGAAGGACGCGTGAGGGGACTCTGCGAGCGGGCAACGTCTGCTCGTCAGCGCCGGTCAACTTCCTCGCGGGCATGAAGCCGGATCCACAGTTGCCGGTCGATGGTGTCTGCAAACGAGTCTACGGAACCGTCCAGTTTCAGCGCATGGACGCGCTCGGCGTGCAGACTCCTTGCCGCCATGCTTGTGTGCCGCAGCTCGACCGGAAAATCGAAGGAACAACCGAAATCCACCATCAATAGGCGGTAAACATCCCGCCGATCGCCATCGAAGATCGGTTCGGCGACCGCGATGTTCTTTTCGAGTACGATTACGAGTACGAGTACCGGCCGGCGCCTGAGTACGAGTACGGAGTGATGGACTTTCGCCGGGTGCGCGTGCTGAAAACCCACTCGAAAGCTCATCACGATCGGCCCAGCGAGCCAGAACCGTTTACCGCCTTCTGGGGACGCCGCCTGCGCCGACAAGCCCGGCTTTCGCAAGTCGCGTACCCAAGCCTGGCGAACCCTGTCGTGCGCCCCGCCCCCGCATCGGCCTTGCACACTCGTCCCTCTGGTCGATACCATACGTGTTAATCTGTTCCCTATGATGTTTCGTGGTCCCCGGTGCTGAGTGGTGAAGGAGACACCCGCATGAGCCACACCCTGCCTCAACAGACCAAGGAGCCGATAGAGACGGCCATGCTGCCCCCCATCGAGATCTACAACACGCTGACTCGCAAGAAAGAGCCGTTCGTACCGGTCGACGACCGCCGCGTGGGGATCTATCTGTGCGGTCCCACCGTCTATGACAAGGCTCATATCGGCCACATGGTGGGACCGGTGATCTTCGACACGATCAAGCGATACCTCACCTACTGCGGCTATGACGTGACCTGGGTGGTGAACATCACCGACGTCGACGACAAACTGATCCAGCGGTCGCAGGCCAAGGGTATTTCGATGGCCGAACTGGCCAAGGAAATGACGGCCGACTATCTGGCCAATCTTCGAGCGCTCGGCGTCGATCAGATCGACCAGATGCCCAAGGCCACCGAGCACATTCCCACGATCATCGCCTTTATCGAACAACTGATCGATCGGGGCTACGCCTATGAAGTCGAGGGCGACGTCTTTTTCGATGTCACCAAGGACGAACAGTACGGCAAGCTGACCAATCGGTCATGGCAGTCGCTTCAAGGGGAAGGGGGCGAGGCGGCCGATCGCAAGCGTCATCCGGCCGACTTCGCTCTGTGGAAGCGAGCCAAGGAGGGGGAACCGAGTTGGGAAAGCCCTTGGGGACCGGGGCGGCCGGGATGGCACATCGAGTGTTCCGCCATGAGCCGAGCGTTGTTGGGAGAAACGTTCGACATCCACGGCGGCGGGCTCGATCTGGTGTTTCCCCACCACGAAAACGAGATCGCTCAAAGCGAATGTTGCCACGGCAAACCGATGGCCCGGTACTGGATGCACAACGGGCTGCTCAAGCGGGACGCCGCCGGCAAAGTGGGTGGCCGCGCCGAGCGGGAAGAATCGGACTCGTCGCTGAGTTACGAGCAGATCGCGGCGGCGACCCAGGCCAAGGAGAGCCGTTCCAAGGGAGCCGGCGGATTGTCCGACTTGATCGAGCGGTTCGGCGGCGAGACGATTCGCTTCTTTCTGCTCCGGACCCACTATCGCAGTACGGTCGTCTTCAGCGAACAGGGACTGGAAGAAACCAAGTCGGCATTGGAAACGTTCTACCGGTTCTTCCAGCGGTACGAGCGATTGACCGGCGAGTCGTTCTACGAGACGTCGGCGCCGACCTCGCGCCGGGACGGAGACTTCGATCCCGGCGATGACGCATGGCTGCAGGAAGTCTGCCGGCTGCGCCGCGAATTCCTGGCCAATATGGATGACGACTTCAACACGGGAGCCGCCACCAGCCAGTTGTTCGAACTGGTGCGGACACTCAACCGCTACATCGATCAGCGGGGACTGGAAGCCGATTCTGCGGAACCGGGGGCACTCGATGCGCTGCGCCGAGGGGTGGCCGTATTGCGCGAGCTTTCCTCGCTGCTGGGACTCTTCCGCACCCCCCCTGCCCCGTCGCCCGGCGGCGACGATGCGCTGACGGGAAAACTGATCGAGTTGCTCATCGAAGTCCGCTCGGACGCTCGAGCGCGCAAGGACTTCGCCACCGCCGATCGAATCCGCGACCGCTTGGCGGAAATGGGAGTCGTACTCGAAGACCGCCCCGGTGGCACCGACTGGCGGTTGGAAGACCAGTGACACGAGGCAAGTCGGCGACGGCTGCGATCCGGCCATGGTCGTCAAGGGAGTGAACAGCGCCGTGCGGATTCTTGGCATCGATCCGGGACTCAATGTGACCGGCTACGGCGTCATCGAGACATCCTCGCCGGGCGGCTCGAGCTTGTTGGTGGTGGAAGCGGGGGTGATTCGCGGCGGCCGAGGCTCACTGGCTCAGCGCATCGAGCGCATTCACCAAGGCTTGACCGATCTCGTGTCCGGCCTCGCGCCGCAAGTCCTGGCACTCGAAGAGATCTACTCGCACTACCAACGGCCTCGCACGGCCATTTTGATGGCGCATGCTCGAGGCGTCATCTGTCTGGCGGCGGCCCAGCACGGCCTGGAAGTGGTGGCTTACGCGGCCACGCAGGTCAAGCGGCTGCTGACCGGGAGTGGCCGAGCCGGCAAAGCGGACGTGCAGCGAGCCGTCTGCCGCGAACTCGGCCTCGATTCGGTCCCCGAACCCCACGACGTGGCGGATGCTCTGGCGATCGCCATGTGCCATGCCTTCTTGCAACGAACAGTGAGTTTGCCCCAGTGATTACGCGCATCAACGGTGTCTTGCAATCGGTCGAAGCCAATCATGCCGTCCTCCGGGTCGGCGATTTCGACTATCAGGTGCTGCTGGCCGACTTCGCCCGTCGACAGCTCGAGTCCAAGGTGGGCGAACCCGTGAGCCTGCACACGCTGCACTACCTCGAGGGCAACGCGACCCAGGGGCGTTTCACTCCGCGGCTGATCGGGTTTCTCACTCAGGTCGAGCGGGAGTTCTTCGAGATGTTCTGCTCGGTCGACGGCGTAGGGATGCGGAAGGCACTCCGGGCGATGGTGCGACCGGTGCAGGATGTAGCCGTGCTGATTGCCGAGGAGGACGCCAAGGGATTGACCACTTTGCCCGGCATCGGCACGGCCACGGCCGATCGGATCATTGCCAAACTCAAACGGAAAATGACGAAGTTCGCACTCCTGGTGACGCAGGACATCCCCGATGCGTCGGGGA
>JALSIV010000126.1 GCA_026989685.1 Pirellulaceae bacterium
GGCATCAGCCACAACAAGATCGAGGACACGAAGGAGGAGCATCTGGAGCTCTCGGTGCAGGCCCTCGACCGCCTCGCCGACAAGACCATCGCCTGGATCCGGCAGCAGGGCTGAACCATATGGTTTTCCCGCCCTCGGAACGGGGGTCGCGGGGCTGCGAATGCGTGTGTTTACGCGCGAGCTATCGACGGTATAGTGCACCCGGTCGATATTCTCGCAGCGAGTTTGAATGAGCACGCGGCAATTCGTACGACATGGCCCCCACATCCCGACCGAACTGCTCCAGGATCTCGAAGAAGGGCGGCTGGTGTTCTTTTGCGGGGCCGGGATCTCGGTCCCGACCGGGCTGCCCGGTTTCAAGGGGCTGACGGAACACGCGTTCGAGAAGTGCGGCATCAGTCTGGACAGTGATCCAGCCGCGAAAGAAGCGTTCCGCCGAGGAGAGTTCGACAAGGCACTCGAAATCCTGGAGCGCAGGACTGGAGGGCGCGATGGTCCCATGCGCCGCTATGTCGCCGAGCGTCTCACCACCAAGGTAAAACGAGGCAGCCTCGAAGCACACCGAGCGCTCCTGACGCTTGCTCCGCAACATTCGAGCCCAGGTTCCGAACTGCCAATGTATCGCCTCGTAACCACGAATTTCGACAACCGCTTCGAGCGGGCTGGATTGAAACGACGATTCACAGAAGAAGCACCGCGTCTCAGTCCCGCTCACCGGGACACCCTTCGCAATGTCGTCTTCCTGCACGGACGCATCGAGACCGAGCTTCCCGGAGAACAAAGGCGTGGCCGCGACCTCATGCTGACCACCGCCGATTTCGGCAATGCCTATCTTCGCTTCGGCTGGGCCGCCCGCTTCGTGGTCGAGCTGTTCCGCGACTTCACGGTCCTGTTCATCGGCTACAGCATCAACGATCCGGTCATGCGTTACGTTCTGGACGCTCTGGCGACCGAGACGGGGCCGGATGGGCAGTTTCGCCGAGCCTACGCATTCGTCCCTTATGACGAAACCGAGCAAGACAACAGATGCAAGCAGGAACAGCTATGGGCTGCAAAGAACGTCAAGCCCATCCTCTATGCCTCGGATTATGCGGAAGCTCCAGATCATGGCCTGCTAAGGCAGACGCTGGTTGCTTGGGCGGATGAATACGCGTCCGGCCTCTTGGGACGCGTACATGCAGCGTGCCGAGACACGAAAACCGCGTTTCAGAAAGGTACAGACGACTCGCCCGTTTACGACCGTGTCGCGATCGTAGCGTGGGCGCTGTCCCAGCCGGACGGCAAGGTCGCAGAGGCGTTCGCCAAGGCCAACCCGCATATCAGTTGGCTCGGGCCACTCACCGAAAAAATGATCCGGGACCCTCGATCGCGTGACCGTCAGTGCACATTGCTCGATCTCAAGCAGGTTCGGAGACAGATCGCCCGCTGGATCGGCCAGAACCTCCACGAAATCGACACGGTGAACTGGGCCGTCACCCGAGAGGGCAATCTCTTTCCGGAATTGATCGACGAGCTGCAGTCCAAACTCCGCCCCAACCAGGATGCAGACAAGGGCATCGGGGAGCCTTATGCGAGCTTCTGGCGAGTCATGGTCCGGCTAGCATCGCAGGAGTCCAGAAAGCACGTACCTCAGGCCTTCGACCTCCCGAACGACTCAGAGCTGCTCGATGGCTACTGCCGAAACGATCTCATCGAGTTGCTGCGTCCACGTATATCTGTACCCAGGCCACCGTACATTTTCGAGAGATTCATCGGGGAGGAAGTCGACGACGCTCGCAGAGAACGCCTGCGTGATCTTGCGGAATTCGATGTGGAGATCCAGGATATTGATGCATTCTATGCCTTGCGGCGCGCATTGGAAAAGCTGCTCGGCCCGTGCAAATCCGTGCGTAACGTGCCTAAGCTCATACGGCTCGCAGATGACCTTACGACGTTGCTACTCGAACACTTGGAAATGGAACACTTCCTCGATGGCACCGGCTACGGCGAAGAAAGCTGGATCGTGCGGCGTTCCATCACGCCTTTCCAGCACAGTGTCGGTAGAGTGAAAGAAGCATTCGATTACCACAACGACTGGCAGGCCGTGCTGGAAATCTTGCGGGTCTGCATCCAACAGTTGGTTCTCCGTGCTCCTTGGGAGCTTCGGGACTTGGCAACGCGTTGGCATCTGCTCTGGCGTTGTCACGGGCACGGGCTATTCCTCAGACTGTGGCTGTACGCATATGCGGAGGCAGCATGAGCGACCTCGATCTTTCAGAGTTCGAAAAATGGATTTTCGAAGATGACACCCATTTGTGGCATCCTGAATGGGAGACCGAGCTGTGCCGCCTTTTTCGCAAACGCGGCAAGGAGCTCTCGCGGGGAACCGTCGCTCGGATCTGTGATCGGCTGCTCCTTGGGCCGCCGCGCGGGCTGTACCGGGCGGAAATTTCGTCGGAAGACTGGGAGCATATTCGAAAGACGGAAATCTACAAACGTGTGGCCGCACTCGCCGAGGGTGGAGCTGAACTATCACACGAACTAGCTCCGTGCATCGCGGCAGCACAGCAATGGGCAGCGCAGCAGCGTCAGCATTGGCAAAAGCATGGATTTCCGCTGAACGAAGATGGGATACCGGGATCTATATTAAGGCACGGTCCCCGCCTCGATATCCGAAGTTTGCTGGATGTTCCCACGGACGAAGTGGCACGGCAATTGCGCACGTACCGCGACGAGTTCGGTTCGCAAACAGAGAACCGGCAAGTGTTCGCGGAATTCGTTTGCCAGCGACCGAGGCGTGCGGTGGAAGTCGTCGAGGCCATTCTAGAAGAGAAAGACCGTCCAGTAGATCTTCTGGCCGGGTTCTGGTCTGGCCTGTGGAAGGCCGATGCGGAGGCGGTCGCAAAGGTTCTGCCGAGCCTTGTGGGACTAATCGAGCGGGCACCGGAAATACTGGAGGGCGCGGCTGCAACCAGTTTCGGCGTGTTTCTGGAGACCGTCGCCCGTCATGAGCTCGGCGATGACGAGCGGTGCTTCTTCGAGCTATGGGACGCCGCACTCGACCGGGTGCCTTCGCTGGTCCCGCCCGAGGGCGAGCAAGTTCTCAAGTTGGACAGAGCACTGAACGATCTCGGGGGCATGTTGACTGAAGCTCTCGTTCAGCGGCTCGTCAAGCGCCCTATCAAACGCGGTTCGGACCTGCCCGGAGACCTGAAATCGCGGTTCGATCGGCTGATATCTTCGGAGAACCTGCGTGCGGTCTACGCCCGAATTGTCCTCGCCCAGCGCCTCTGGTGGCTGCACGCGATTGCACCGGAGTGGGCCCGGGAACAGCTCCTCGCCAGAACGAAGTGGCAAACCGACCAGAGTGAAGCGGAAACTGCGGCACTATGGTCGGCCTATTTTCACTTGCCGCGGTGGGATCTCGACCTGCTGGCGGCATTCAAGTGTGACTTTCTGGAAACACTGAGACGTCGCGATCTATTCGATGAACCGATATTCAGGAACGCGTGCCAGCTTTTCGCCAGCATGAGCCTCGAAGCAGAGGGATCCTTTTCGAAAGGCGAAATTACCCACGCACTGGCCGACATGGGAGACTTGGGCGCGCAGCATGTACTCGACTATTATCTCCATTCATTCCGTGATTCCCAAGACGAGGCTGCAGAGCTGTGGCGGCGGAAGGTCGGTCCATGGATCGAACGTTACTGGCCTGCGGACACCAAATTCCGATCGCAGGAACTCCTCAGCAGATTGTGCGAGATGGCCCTGCTTTCCGGTGACGCCTTTCCCGACGCTCTTGCTGCGCTGAAGAAAAAAACTTTCCTCGGACAACTGAAGCCCAACGACGGGATCTGGTGGCGTCTCACAAGGGAAGATGCTCGAAGCCGCGCAACGCTGCTGAAGCATCCTCGCGAGGCCCTTGAGTTCCTCTGGCACATAGTTCCCGACATGCCCCCTGCCGTCTTCGTGCCGGCGAAAACAGACCTGCGCGAGCTGGTCGAGGAGCTTGCGCAAAAGATTATTCCGCTCGGCACCAGCGACCAGGAACGCCTGGACCGGCTCCGCGACCGGCTGTCCTGACCGAAACCGACAACCTATCGGGAAGCCTG
>JALSIV010000127.1 GCA_026989685.1 Pirellulaceae bacterium
GGCGATTTGACGCCGATGATCGACATGACATTCCAGTTGATCGCCTTCTTCATGGTGCTCATCAACTTCCAGCAAACCGAGCAATACGCCGATGTGGAGTTGCCGATCAGCGAGTTGGCGCAACCCCCCGAGCAGCCGCTGGACTATCCGATCACGCTGAATGTGACGCGGCGGGGCACGGTGGTGTTTGGCGGTCGCGAGTTGTCTTCCTTCGACCAGCTCAAGCCCTATCTATTGCGGGAGGCCCAGGTGCTGGAAGCTCGCAAGAAACCGCTGAGCGATGCCACGATTGTGATTCGAGCTCATAAGACGACCAAGACGGGTTATGTTCAAGAGCTGATACAGGTTTGCCAGGACCAGGGGTTTGATACGTTTGCGCTGCGAGCCAAGGAAGATCTGCGCTGACCGCGGCACGCTGCATTGAAATCGCTGCCGCTGGGAACAGGGCCCACACGCCGTTGGAGTCGCCATGAAGATTCGCAAGGTGTCGGAATCGGAAACGCAGATCGAACTGCAGATGACTCCGATGATCGACATCGTGTTCCAATTGCTGGTGTTTTTCATCATGACGTTCAAAATCGTCCCTCAGGAGGGCGATTTCAACATCCGCATGCCGCTGGCGGCGCCCAGCCAGGCTTCCACCCCGGAGTCGTTCTTGCCGCTGCGGGTCCGTCTCACGCAGAATCCCGACGGCACGCTGGGAGGAATCTCGGTCAACGAACAGGCGTTTCGCGACTTCACCGAGTTGCGGGAATACGTGATCTCCTATCTGAGCGATGCGGGTGGACCGGAAGAGGCGCGCGACGAGGTGGAAGTCGAAATCGACGCCGACTACGGATTGCACTACGAGTACGTCGTGCGAACGATCACGGCCGTGTACGGCTACCGCGACAAGGCGACCGGACGGATCGTCAAACTGGTGGGGAAGATCAAGTTCGCTCCGCCCGACCAACCCCCGGCCCAATAGAGTCTGACTCTGTGGCACCTGCGTGCCGTGCGTTCATCTTTCCATCACCGGCTTTCTCACTGCCGCCTCTACAGCCTTCGGCCTCCCGCCTCCGGTCTTGCAAGCGCACCCCACGTTACGGCCTTTCGACGTCGTTGCTCAGTTTCTCCTGATAAGCCTGCACGGCCAGTTCGTCGCAGCGTTCGTTTTCGGGATGTCCGCTGTGTCCGCGTACGGCGTGGTAGTGGACGCGGTGGCGATCGAGTTGGCGGTCGAGTCGTTTCCAGAGATCGACATTCTTGACCGGCTTGTTGCCGGCTCGCTTCCAGCCTCGAGCCTTCCAGGCAGGCATCCAATCCCGGATCCCCTTGCCCACGTATTCGCTGTCGGTGTAGAGGTCGACTCGGCAGGGTCGCTTGAGTGTCTCCAGACCGCGGATCACGGCCATCAACTCCATCCGGTTGTTGGTGGTATCGTGCTCGTAAGCGTAGCGTTCGATTTCCTTTCCCGAACGAAGGTGCCTCAAGATGAACGCCCAACCGCCGATCCCCGGGTTGCCGCTGCAGGCTCCGTCGGTATACAGCTCGACCTCGGCTCCACCCTTTTCATCCGCAGCGTTCATCCCCCTGCCCTTTCCTGTTGCCGACTCGGCGCAGATCCAACTTCCTTGCGGCATGGATCATACAAAGTCGGCCGTCTCAGGAAAAGCCGGACATTTCCTGCTCCTTGGAAATGGTGCATGCACCCGCTTCTCTCCGCGAGGAGATGTCGGTGTCGATCCGCAGAACAGACCGAATGGAACCGACCGGCCGTGTTGACTACTGTCCGGCACGAGTTCGCCCGGAGGTCTTGGCGCGGGTATGGGTCGGAGACTGGGCGGCGGCTTGTCGCGCCAGCAATGCTTCCGTGAACCCTTTCAGGTCGGTCCAGAACGTTCCCTCGCCGGCGTAGAGCAAGTCGAGCTGCACGTTTTCCGGGAGTCGATTGGCGAACACCCACAGGTTGTAAGCTTCTCCGTTGCCGAAGGCGGCCACCGCCAAGCCGAACAGTTCGGCTTTGGCTTCTTCGGAGAACTGCCGAACCTTGGCGTTGGCTTCGCCGAGCAAAATGGTGGTCTGAGCTTCCAGTTCGGCGACCTGCTTGTCGATTTGCGCCACGAGTTGTTTGGTGGTGGCCTTGGTCTCTTCGGCCTCCTTCTGGCCTTCGGCCATGCGTTTGGCCACCAGTTTTTCGGTGGTCGAATCGATTTCCTGCGTCGCCAGCTTCACCTTTTCCTCGGCTTCCCGCAACAGCGCTTCGGTCTCGGCCGTCTTTTGTTCCTGCTCGCGCGTCAACTTGAGTTCCCCCGCGATGTTGGCCTGCTGGATCGGTTCGCGAATCTCTTGCGGAATATGGATGTGCCGAACGAGTCCGTTCATCACGGAGATCCCCTTGGCCGCCAGCACCTTGCGAAACTCCTCGGACGTATCCTTCTGGAATCTCTGGCGGGATTCGCCGATCAGGAGTTCGACGGCGCCGAGTTTCGATCCCATGTTGCGGCAGATCGATTCGATCTGAGGGATGACGACCTTCGACTCGACAGCATCCACGTTGCCGAACTTGCGAATCACGGTGGGCGCCTGATCCGGCATCACGCCCCAGATCGCGGTGAAGTCCATGATGATGGGAAAACCGTCGTTGGACGGAAAGCCGATGCCGCTGTCCGGGTCGGCGATCGCCGGCTCGCCCCCTTCCTCGTACAAGATGTTGCCTTCGCGATCCTTTTTCAGCTTGGCCTCGATGGTGACTTCGCGGTAACCGATTTCCACCACATCGATCTGCTGCTCTTTCTCGTTGATCAGATAGATGCCCGGCGGCAACACCTCGTCCTGAATCCCCGCCTTGATCTGCTTCTCGGGGTTCTCCGTGAGGTTGGTGACGACGCCGACATAGCCGGGCGGGATTTGCACCCAACCGGCTCGCTTGAGTTGCGTGCCGGAACGGATGACGACTTCCTTGACCTTCTTGAACTCGTAAGCGTACGGATTGGCCCGGTAACGCCCCGGACCGAATGCCTTGCGCATGATGCCCTTGTATTCGGTCGTGCCGAGATCGCCGTCGACCAGGAACTTGCCTTCCGGGAGCGGTTTGCCCATCTTGCTGACGACGATGCCCACCTCGCCCGGCTCGATCACGATGTCGGGAACGATCGTCCGTTCCCACCACAGCGGGCAGTAGAAATGCCGGCCCGGGCCCTTGAGATCTTCCAGGATGCCGACCTGCTTGGGGCGGCCGTTCTCGTCGACTTCGGCGAACGTGCCTCTGGCTGCCGGGGGACGCTGCCCCAGAAACGGCAGCGGCAGCGGCGGCCCCTTGTAGCGCAACAGCAAGCTGCTGCCGACGGGTACATAGATCCGGTTGTAAGTCCATTGGATGATGACGCCGCTGGCGAGCAGCGTCAAAATGGCGAACACCGAAAAAACAACGATGCGGGGGATCAGTCGGTTCATGTCTGGTCACCTTGCAAGTTCGGTGGGGGGGAAATCAGCGTGAGCCGGTGGAATCGGCCTCCGGCGCGGCGGACGGTGCCGCGGGAGTCCCGGCGTTCCCCGCCGCGAACGCCTCGAACACCTTCATGATCGGGCTGTCGGCCGTGTTGGCCATGATCTTGCGGTAGGAGGAAGCCAGTTTGTTGTACAGCACGTACTGAGCGTACAGGTGGCCGTTGCCCGAAAAAGCCTCGACCGCGCGGCGCCACCCCGCCGCCTCCGCTTCGTTCTCAAACCGAATCACATCGGCCTCGGCTTTGCCTCGAGCCAATATGGCGTCGGCCTCATCCTGGGCGGCCTTCAGTCGCAGCTTGGCCACTTCCAGTCGCTGATTCGCTTCAGTGACCGCCACTTCCTGTTCGCGTTCCGCCTCGATCACGATCTGCACCACCTCGCGGTCCACGGCGACCAGCGCCTGCTTCTGCTGCACTTCCGCCTTCTTGATCGCCAACAACCGCTCTTGCTCCTGCTGCAGAATCTGCTGCTGATACTTGGCCTCTTCCTGCTTCGCCAACTCGCGATCCCGCACCGGCTTGGCGATCTGTTGCGGAGGCTGGATGCGGG
>JALSIV010000128.1 GCA_026989685.1 Pirellulaceae bacterium
GAGTACTCCCAGGAGAACTCTTCTTGAGCCGTCACCGCTCGAGGGACCGCGGTCAGCAGCCCCAGCACTAGGACCAGGGCCGTCACGAGTCGACGATGCAATCCGGGCATGAGGTGTGGGTCTCTCAATCGCGAGGCAAACGTGGGGTGACTTGCCATTGCTCAACCGTTTCGTACAACAAGACGGGATTGGTGGGGATTCCTTCCACACCGACCGAATGAGCGAAATAATCGACCGACTGATAGAGCGGGATCACGGTCAACTGGTCGTAGACGATCTGGTGTATGTCGTGCAGCCGCTGCCGGACTTGTCGCCAGTTCCGCGCGTGGTCGAGTTTTCGCAGTGCCATGATGATGTAATTGTCGTTGGTGCCTCCCAGTCCGTACGGGCCCAGCAACCGCCGCGCGTCGATGACCGGTTCCCACACCGCCACTTGAGCATAGAAAAAGTCCCATTCGTCGTCCTGCGGCCGCGTCACTCCCGGTGGAAGCTGCTTCAGCTCGCACGGCATACCAACAACGGTCAGGTACTGAGCGATCGACTGGCAGGCGATGCGGGCGAACGGATTGTCGGGGTAGCACAGAATCAGCTTCTCGAACTTGGGTTCCGGTTCTTCCTTCCGCCGGGCGATTTCCTGCAGTTCCCGCTGAGTCATCACCTTCAGCACCATCGAGAGCATGGGGTTGTAAGGACGCACCGGGAGTCGCTCGTTGTAGGCATAGGAGAGCGGATCGAACGCACTGATCCCCTTGGGAAACGGACCGGTAATGACCTCGTAGCCGTCGAGCACGTTGGTGCCGAGGATGTCGCGCGTGAGGATTTCCTGGCGGTTGATGCCGTACAGCACGGCTCGGCGAAAGAGCGGCCGGCCCGGATAGGGCCGTTCGAGGTTGGGTACCAGGAAATGAAGGGTCGGGGACATGTAATGTCCCACGACCAACTGATCGTCCGGCAACAGCCGCATCACGTCGGCCGGGTAGACGTAGTCGAGCAGGTCGATGTCGCCCCGCAGCAGAGCCGCGACGGCATCGTCCGGGTCGTCGAACTTGATCTCGACGATCTCCTTCAGATGGTCTTCGGTGCCGAACGCGAAGCGGGGATTCGAGAGAAAGTGAACGACGTCTTCGCTCGAGTCCGCGGGGATGAACGGGCCTTCGCTGGGGGAGCCCAGTGGTCGCCGCTCAGGGTCGGGGTGAAGGACGACCTGCATCAGTCCTTCAGGCAGCACATGCGGGCGCCGCAAGTCGATGCGGGTTCGGAAGACGTTTTCCACGGCAAACCGCTCGGCCAGGGCCGCCCAGGCAGGATCGTAGTCGGGTTTTTTTTCATCGGTGATCTCGGCCAGTCGGCGCGCCACGTCGTAGCCGGTCACCACGGCTTTCTGCGGATCTTCGGGAATGAACATGTCGATCATCAGTTGCCGGCGGTCGTCGCTCTGGTCGAAGGCACCGACCGAGCAGCGATATTGGCCGCCTTCGGGGCCGGGGCCGAGGAATTGGAACAGGGGCCGTTCACTCAGGCGAGCTACCCGCCGTCCGGCCCAATCCTCGATCCGCCGAGGGTCGGTCTGTCGAGCGAATTGGCCGACGCCGACAAAGACCAGCGGATGTTGCCGGTGGATCTCCAAGGTTAGTTCGCGAGCCCCTTCCAGTTGCGGCCAGATCTTCAGCATATCTCGGCCGACCCGGTGAGCTTCGCGGAACTTCCTCTGGGCCAGCAACTGTTCGGCTCGTTTCTTCCTGGCTCGAGCCTCTTGTTTGAGACGCTCCTCCCACTGGGCCAGCGTCGTGAGTTCCTCGTCGGAGTACTGCTTGCGCAACCGCGTCAGGATGCCTCGGGCCGTCCGGTAATCTTCGGCCAGCACGGCGGTCCGGATGAACGTGTCGGCGATCTGGCCGATTTTGCCGAGGACTTCCTGAGGCTTGTAATTGGGACTGGTGCGGCGGAGCTCTTCGAACAACCCCAAAGCGTAGTCGTACTGTTTTCGCGCCAAGGCGTCATTGGCATTGGCGAACACGAAGTCGCGAGCGGCTCGCAAGATCTTCGTGCTGGGACGCCCGCTGTTGATCAGATAATCGAAATAACGGAACGCCTCGTGGTATTTCTTGGCGGCCACCAACCGCTCGGCTTCCTCGAATACCAACTCGGCATACGGCTTGAGTTGCCGGATGTGCTTCCACTCGACATCGAACTGCCGGTCGGGGTATTTCAGCAATCGAACGCGCAAGCGGTCATCCGGTTTGGGACTAGAGGGCACCTTCTTGATCGAAAAAACGCGAAAGGACTCGACCTTTTTCTTGCCCGGCTCATCTTCCCACTCCACCGTGAGCAGATCGAACGGATCGTCCGCGAAGTCGATGATCGATCGTTCGACCTGCTTTCGCTCGAACTTGAGTTGCGGTTTCTTCTCTTGTTCTTTGCCTTCCTGCTCGGCCGGCTTTGGCTTCTCCTGACAGCCGGCGCGCGGCAGGCCGGGCCAGCAGAAGACCAGCAGGGCCAAGACGGCGGCAGCCGGACCTAGCGGCGACCACTGCGGAACGGAGCGTTGAATCGGGAGGGGATATGTCGGTGGCATGCGGTTGTGCGATGGGTATGAGACAGACGGCCTGCCGCGAGTCGACTCAGGGTGAGCTCGCGACCGTGGCTTGCCCTGTACGGGCTTGAGCCGTGGTGGCCGGCACTTTCAGGAACAACAGGTTTCCGCCGTAGCCGATCAAGGCGACTTGATCTCCGACGACAATCGGCGGGGAGGCGAGCGGTTCGGCGGAAGTGGCGAGCTTGGCAATCTTACCCGTCTTGGGATCGATCCAAGCCACCTTGCCGCCATCAAAAGCGACCACCAGCGGGCCGCTCTTCGTCTCGGCGATTCCGACGACCAAACCACCGGGAGAATCGGTGGTCCAGGCCACGGCCTCTCCACGCACCGCGATCAACTGCTCGGCGGTCGCCATCAGAATCAGATCCTCGCCGTAAGGAAACGGTCCCCACAAGATGGCGTCTTCGAATGGGATTTCTCCGACGATCTGCAGCGTCTGGCGGTCGAACGCGATCAGAGTATCGGCACCGCCGGCGCTCTGAACACCATAGATCCGGCTCTTGACGGCGGCCAACTGGGGTTTCAAGTTGTCTTGAAGTTCCGTCACTGCCAATTGGGCCAGGTTGCGGCGGGGACGGTCCTGGATTCCGACCTTGAACAGTTGCCGGCGATTATCGGCAATAACGAACTCGTTTCCTTCGGGGAACACGGCGGCACGCCCCCACTGAACGGTGGCCCCGGCTGCGACCGGCGGATGGAACGGGTCGACCATCGGTGCGCCCCGGTTGACGTCGAGCAAGACCACTTCGCCCGCTTGCAGCGGAATCAGGATTCCGTTTTGGAAACCGGTGGCGGGAGCCGTCGCTTGGCCCCGTTGGATGTTCAGGTCGAGATAGCGGAGAGGCGGGTTGGCCGACTGCTCCAAGACCACGGCTTGCCGGTACCCTTTTCGTCCGGTGAAGACCATTGCCTTTCCGACTCGAGTTCCCATCGACGCCACATCCTGGACCGCCACCGAAAGAGACGGGGCCACCATGCTACCGGGACGAGCTTGCGCGGGATCGACGCGGAAGAGCTGACCGAAAGGCGTCAGTACTTCCAATTGTTGATCGGCGGCCAGGCCGATGTAGGAAGCACCGCCCGCCAGGTCGACTTCCCAGCGAGGCACTAGGCGATCATCGCTGGCCGGAATGGCGGCGACAGTGAAAGCCTCGGCACCGTTCTTGCGGCGGACGGCGAAGATGACTTCACCCCGCTTGATCAGCGGCGGGTAGAACTGGTCCCCCTCCATCGCCAGCCCCATCTGCGGCAGTTTGGCCTTGGAAGTCTGGACTTGGAACTTGAACAACCGGTTTTCGGCCACCCACAGGTAGCCTCGGTCGAACACCGCCAGTCGCGTGGCCTTGCGGCCGGTACTCTGTTGGGAAGCAGCGCGCACGACGGGATGGTCGGGGGCGTTCAAGTCGATGTCGTACAGATCGATTTCTCCCAGATCGGTCGTCATCATGATGCGGCGTCGGCTCGCCGACATGGGGACCTCGATCCAGCCTCGCAGACGCAGCGGGGTCTGCACCGGTTTGAGCGTCCGGTCATCTTTTTCCAACCGGAGAACGTAGACCAACGTGAATCGGTTACCCCAATCGGCGCTTTGGCCATCCTGTCCCTGATCGCTCTTGCCACCTCGCCTGGCGATGAAAAGATGTCCCAGGACCACCGTCGGCGGTACGAGGATGGTGCCTGCATCGTGTCCCAGATAGTAGACGTTGACGCACTGCAGCGTGGAGCGGTCGAGGACATAGAGCGTGTCGTGATCGCCCAGTTGGAACAGGCGGTTGCGCCGCACGTCGACAGCCGATGGCAGACTGGTCGCGGAAGGGAGTTGGGCATGGCGTGAGGAGAGTCCGGTTTCGGCATCGACTTCGTAGATCTTTCCGTCTCGCGTGGTGACGAAGATCGATTGTTCGACAATGGTGGGCAGAGCGAACGGGCCGCCTAGGCCGAGTCGCCACTTGAGTTTTCCCGTCTGCGCGTCCAGACGCAACAATTCGTGGCGCCGCCCGTCGACGACCAGGCAATCCGACCCGGGTCGACGGGGGTCCAGCATTTGCGGCTGTTGCCACTGCGAACTGCTCAGACCGATGTAGCGGGTCCAGAGCACATTGCCACTGGCTGCGTCCAAGGCAAACACCGTTCCCTTGGCCTGGACGAACAGGACTTCCTTGGCCACGCCGCTGACCGGTTGCCCTCGTTTGGCCGAGAGGATGACTCGCACCACGTCCGTTCCCGCGTGATCTTCGTTGCTGGCCTTGAGTTCTTTCGACACGACTTGGACCAATTCGCGCTCCTTGGCCGCCACCTTTTGCATGGCAGCGATCAGGTCGGGATGGTTGGCCAGATTTCCTACGGCTCGCTGAATGAGTCGACGACGGATTTCGTAGGCCGAGTTGGTGCGTCCCGCTTCGGCCGCCTCTTCGATCTGGGCGATCGTTTTTCGCAACTCCCGGTCCGCTTCGATGGCACGCTGTACCGCTTCCATGTTGTCGCGCGTGGTGTTGATGACTCCGAGGCGCGATTGTCGCTTCGAAGTCGGGATGTACTCCGGGTCATTGACCAGCTTCATCGCTTCCTTGCAGTAGTCGAGAAACTCTTTCTTCTTGTCGACGTCGTCCGTCTTCATGGCCGCGTCGATGAAGGCAGCGGCAATGTCGGGAAGCATGGCCGCCAACTCGCCACGAGCCTGATCGAATGCCTCCTCCTTTTTGATCGTGGGGAGTTCTTCCTTGGCCACACGAAGTCCCTCTTTGGGAGTCTGGTAGGTTTGCCGCAACTTGGCCGTGACGATCTTGACTCGGGCCGTACTGGCCTTGGCGAAGCTCGGATAATCCTCCAGGAGTTTCTCGTACAGCTTGGTGGCTTGAGCGTACGAGCCGTCGCGATAGGCTTTCTCCGCTTGTTCCAACAGGTCGGACGCTTTGCCGGTGGTGAGAGCGAAGTAGAGGAACACGCCGATGGCGGCCATTGCCGCCAACACGCCGCCACCGATCAGCAGCAGCCGCGAGTCCCACACGGATGTCGGCGCCGCCACGACCGGCGTGGCCAATCGAGCGTGCCGAGACGCCGCGGCGCCCCCGGCGGCCAGAGCATTGTCACCGAGTCCCAGACCATCGTCGGCAGGAACTTCGGCCAGCGTGTCGGTTTCGACCAACTCCTCCAGCAGATCGTCAGCGGGCGGGGAGGCGGCCGGCTGCGCGGGAGTCGCCGGTGGAGGCGGCTTGAAGCCACTCGAGCGGGACACGGGCTTCTCCCGAGGCGACTGCACCTCCATCTCCAGTTCGTCTTGCGAGGGCTTGAACGCCAATTCGTCACTTTCGCCGACTTGCCGAGTCGCGCCGATTTCGACCGCCGAACTCTCTTTCGGAGACGTCAGTTCGGCCACCAGCTTGGTAGCTTGGAACTGCGTGAGATGACCGGCATCGACCAACAAACGGGCGATCTGTTCGGCCGTAATTTTCTTGCGATCTTTGACCTTCTCCAGTTTGCGTCGAAGTTGGCGTACGACTTTCGCGTCCAACAGGCCTTGCTGTTCCAGACGATCTATGAATTGCTCGGCAAGCATCGAGGATGTACCCGTTGAGTGGATGATGGTAGGCGGTAGGAAACAGGTCGGTTATTCGTCTTCTTCGATGACCATGAACTGAATGGAGCCGATCTTGGCGTCGGCAACGGCGTCCATGGCCGCCACCACTCGAGAGTGCATGGCGTCGATGTGAGCCTTGATCAGCGCCTTTTCCGGCCGAGTCCCGGTGGAATCTCCTTGGCCGGCGTCGCGAATCTTGATCCGCATCTCTTGCTCGCTGGGAGCTTCGGCTTCCCAGTCGTTGGTGATGATGCGATAGGTGTTGAGCGAGTCGATGATGATCGTGACGCTGCTGGGATCTTGCTCGTCCTGAGGAACCGCGGCCGTACTCGGCTCGTCCGGTTTGGGGGTCGGCACCGGCAGGGAACGCTGGGCGGTGAAGGCGGCGGTGACCATGAAAAAGATCAGCAGCAGGAAAGTAACGTCGACCATCGGCGTCATGTCCATTTCCGTGTCATCGCGATTCTCACTGCCGAGTACCAGTTTTTCGCCGGCCTCTCCTTCGATGCCGCCGTGAAAGTCGAGGTCGCCGGCCGACACGACTTCTTGCTGCGAAACCGAGCGGGAGTGCTGTCGCGAGGCGCCAGTGGAATCGGATGTCATGGTTGAGTTCTCGATGTTACGGACGATGGGACGAGTCGAAATCGGCTGCCCCCGACTTCCAGCGGTGAAGGCGGGTCGAGCCGATCAGTCGGTGTGTTTGACGGCGACGTACAGGACCGAAATCGCCTTGTCCTCCTCGCGGTCCTCGGTGGCACGGCCGATCGCCTCCATGATCCGATGGACTTCGCCTTCGCGGACCGCTCCTTCGGCCCGGATCACGATGTACTTCTTCGGTGTGGTGAAAGGCGAAGTGCCGGCCAGTCCCGCTTCGATGTACTTTCCGATCTGCTCTTCCTGCTTTTTCAAATCGTTCTGCGCAAACGGCTCGCCGTTGAAGTTGAGGACTCGAGCGTTCTCGCCATCCCCTTTTTCGATGATGATGTCGATCGCCTCGGCCGCGTTCACTTCGGCGGCGGCACGCGCCTGCGGCAGGTCGACCTTGGCCGAGTCGTCCATTTTGGACGCCACCAGGAAGAAGATCAAAAGCAGAAACGTGATGTCGATCATCGGGGTGATATCCATTTCGGAATCTTCCCTCGGCCGCTTGGGGAGCATGGCTCCCTCGTGCAGCATGGCATCGCTTCCGCCGAGTTGATCGAAATTGGCCATCAGCCGGCAACTCCCTGCGCTGGAGCTCGCTTCGCGCCGCCCTGGCTGGTTGCCTCCTTGAACACATCGAGGAAATGCGAAAGGCCGGCCGCCACCAGATCCTCCATGCGGCTGATCTGCACGTTGATGTAGGCCATGGTGATCAGCAGTGGAATGGCGATCGTCAGACCACAGGCGGTGGTGATCAGAGCGAAGCTGATGTCATTGGCCAATTGCGACGGATCGACCGAGCTCCCGCCGGCACTCAGCTTGGCGAACGCCCCCATCATTCCCATCACGGTACCGAGCAGCCCCACCATCGGCGCGCTCTTGATGACCGTGTTGACCCAACTGAGGCGGTACTCCAGGTCGGCCAGCACGTCGCGCTGGAAACGGTCCACCAGCAGTTGCTTCAGCTTGGCGAAGGGAAGCTGGCGGTTGGCGATCGCCAACGAGGCGAGTTGCGACAAGGCACGCGGGTCCCCCTCGCACATCACGGCCGCCGATTCG
>JALSIV010000129.1 GCA_026989685.1 Pirellulaceae bacterium
GCGAGCGAATCGAGGAAATCGGCTTGAGCCGCTTCGCTCTTGAACTTCTTCTGCGAGATCCGCATCAGGACCATCACGACGCAGAACCCGCCCCACAGAGCGATCGCGGCCAACACGCCGTACATGATGTTGCCCAGGACGGCGAAGACATTGATTTCTGCAATCATATCGGGTTTCGACTCTTGTTGCACAAAGTAGGAAAAACTACCGCGTGCCCCTCTCGTGGAACACGCTCGGCTTCCTGCCGCTCCGATGGACGCGTCCTGCGGCCGCACGCTCAACTGCGGTACGACTGGCTGATGACGTAGAACTGGTACTTCCCACCGCTTCGACGCACACCGAACACCGTCTTGCGAATGCGCTTGAAGATGGGAACGTACACGTTCTTGTCACTCAGATTCTTGACGTTCTTGCCTCGCACGGCGTATTGCAACTCGAGATTGAGCAGTTGCTGCCTCAAGTCGGGCGGAATGAACTGAGCGACGATGCGGCGCGACGTGGGGATTCCCGCTTTTTGCACCAACTGGCGGTCGTATTCCTTGAGTTTTCCGTCGGAGCAGACGAAGTAGATCCGCTTGTCGTCCGAGCCTTTGCCCTTGCGCTTGCGGATCGTGCCGCTGAAATTCGAGGCATAGTCGATCAAGCGGAAACCGCCCCCCATCACTCCCAATTCGACTTTGAACTGATCGAGCTGCTGAGCGTAGGCGTCGATGGTGGTGGTGTTGTATTTGATCAGCCACCGTTCCCATTCGGGAATAATGTCTTCGCCTTCGCCCAGCGGTCCCGGCGGCCGGCTGTCTCCCTTGCCGCTGCCCACGGCAGGAGACGTGGCGTCCGATGCGATCGAGTCGAAGGCGGCAGCGGTGGAAGAGACGATGTCGGTGACCGCCTCCAGCAACATCTCGACTTCCGGTTCCATGAACTCTTCGAGTTCCTCCACGCCCGGCGGCTCTTTGTCTCGAGCGTACCCCTCGGCGTGGTCGCCCCGCCCGGCGATGTCGAGTTGAATGGCGATTTGCGGCTCGGGAAGTTCGTAACCCAGAAACGGACTGATCCACAACAGGAACATCAGGCTGTCAGTGCAACCGATGATCACCAATAGCGCGATCAGCCAAGCGGCAGCCCGGTCGTACGGTCGCACCTTCAGCCGCTCCTCGACCGGACGATCATCGATGTAGTGTGCCATGACTTGCTCCTATTGCTTGGAAGACGGGGGAGTCGCCCCCTTTTTGCGCCCGCCGGATGAGAGGGCCGCACCGGGTTCGATGAAAGCGGCGTCGGGCCGAATGCCGCGGAACCAGGTTTTCCACCGATCGACCTCTTCCTCGATGGCCGCCCGGTCGCTGGGATCGGGCGGTTCCTTGTCGTCGGAGAACAATTCGCGCCGTGTCAGCCGCAAGCCCTTCCAGGCTTCCGCCACCACACGAGGGTCGGGGTCGGTCAGCGCGTAGATCAAGATGGGGACGTTGTCGAGGTCGCCCTGCCGTCCCAACATCCGCGCCGCCAGGATGCGCGCTTGCCAGCTCCCGCTTCGCAGGACGCGCCGCATCCGCTGCGTGAATTCGCGGGATTTCTTCGGGTCCATCTCGCCAATGGCATAGGCGTCCGGATGGGAGACGATGTCGTCGAACCGCTGGGCGGTCTCCTCGTCGTTCCCCTCGAGCATCTGCATGATCTCGTCCATGGCCACGGTCACTTTCGGCGCCTGGACTTTGAAGTCACTGGTCAGGCGGACTTCGCTGGCGTCGTCGGGCAAGCCGTAACCGCCACGGTACTGCCCCGAATTCTTGGTGACGCGTTGAATGGTGTCGCGCGTACTGCGCAGCAGGAACAACACGCCGAAGGCGGTGCCCACATAGGGGCCGCAGTTTTCCGCACCGGCACGGCCGAATGCCCCCTTGGCCGTTTGCTTGCTGGCGAGAAAATCGACACCACCGTTGTACCAGTCCGGTTCCGGTTCGAAATGTCCACTTAGGAATTCGCGAAAACTGAAGCAACGCTCCAACGCGTACATGTAATAGTACTGCCAACCCTCCACGTGGTAGCGGAACAGGCGATCGAACCAGGCGCTGCCGTCGTTCATGGCGGCCTGCATCGGCGAGAAGGCCATCTTCGACCGATACCGCACTCGTTTGCGTTTCTTGCGCTTCTTGGCGTTTTCGTCATCTTCAATTACGGGAATAAAGACGGGGGGCAACTCGATGTACTCCACCTCGAAGTCTTCCTTGTCATCTCCTTCGGTGGCCTTGGAGAAACCAAGATAATCGGCGGCCACATAGAGACTGCCGAGTCCGGCTGCCGTCAGCGAGTGCGAGACTTCGAACTGGACGATCCGCTTGGTGGCACCCGGCCCGGGATCATTGGCCTGGTAGCCCCATCCCCCTTTCGGATCTTGCACGCGCACCAGGAAACGAGCCACCTTTTCCATCGGCGCCAGCCCCGCGTCGACACCGACGTTGGCCGCCGACCACAGCCCGAGTACTCCGTACTGGGTTTGCGAAATGTCACCCGGCTGCTGGTTGACATAGCCCCAGCCGCCGGCCGGCTTCTGGATCCTCCGCAATTCGGCGACGAACGTCTGAATCGTGCCGAAGTCCCTGACCGGCGAGACCTCCGATAAGAAAATGATCGACGTGCCGATCGAATAGGTTCGGTTGGTCCCCAAGTTGGCCAGATTGGGAGCTTCCCGACGACAACGCTCGAGCGCCGCCTGCACCATCGGGTGCATCTTCTTTTCGTAGGGATTGTCCAGTAAATGTTTGTAATATTTGTGAATGGCCAGCGCCACCAGGCACTGCCCGCCCAACTGCCCGGCGTGAGGGTCATCGGCCGGTGTTCCCTCGAGGAACTTGACGGCGCGAGCGCAAATCTGTTGCACCTTTTCCGATTCGGGAGTATAAGCCGACGAGGGACGCGGCCCGAAAAGTCCCATCAGGCATCCCAGTACTGCCAGCCACGCATACCGCATTGCCTGGGGTTCCCCGACCAATCGCATTGCACGTTCCCTGTTCACGAAAAGTTGCCGCGGCGCGACGCCACCGTCGCATCCGGTGCGGTGACGCCGGCACCGGGTGAATCGTGTCGCCAAAAGTCCACTGCCAAAAGTCCGGTCCGGGACCAGCGTAGCTGGCATCGCGGCGGCCAAGAACGCCCCCGCGGACGGCTCACACGACCCGCCGATCGTCGTCCGCCTGATCGTCACCAACGCTACGCTTTGATCGTAATGGGCCTGCCACAGACTGTCAAGGAACCGCCCCTGGCCGAAGTTATTGTCTGGGCGGGAGTTGAGAGGTTGCCGAGAGCGGCGATCGGCCTACGCCGACCCGGCGCGCCGCCATCGGATACCTTGTCTCGATCGATGGCCGAGACCTTCGGGAAAAGTACGGTTGCGGGAAATCGAATTCTTGATAGTCTGGTAGCTATGGAATCGGTCGACCGGCAACTTTCCCGGTGCGATGCGATCGCCCCGTCCTCAGGTCAGGTAGCTCAGTTGGTAGAGCAACGGACTGAAAATCCGTGTGTCGGCGGTTCGACTCCGCCCCTGACCACTCGGCATGTCCCCTCGACTCCACCCCTTGCGGGACAGGATTCGGCAAGCCGGTCGCGGCAATCCTCGCAACCCTGGACCCAACGATAGACCCAACCAAAGACGGCCAACAAAAACGGCTGCGGTCCCGGTTGGGCGCCGCAGCCGTTTCGTCTTGTTCTTCGGACCGGTCTCTTCGGGGATGCGCAAGTCATCCGCGGGGCCGGGTCGCGTCAGACCATATCCTTCAGACCCTTCAGCGGGCGGACTTTGATGACGTCTCGAGCCGGCTTGGCCTTGAACATCATCTCCTCGCCGGTGAACGGGTTGACTCCTTTGCGGGCCCGCACGGCCGGCTTGTGTTGGACGACGATCTTGCACAAACCGGGAATCGTGAATTGACGGGGACCCCGCTTCGATACCGCCTTTTGGATCTCGTCACTGAGAGCGTCGAACACGGCCGACACGTCCTTCTTGGTCAGTCCCGTTGCCTCGGCGATGTTGGCATACAACTGCGTCTTGGTCAGTGGTTTCGCGGGCGCCTTCTTTTTTGCCATCGTGCTGCGTCCTTCCTTGTGAGAAAGTCATTTCGGAAACGAAAAAAACTCGTCGCGGCTGCCGCCACTTCAGGGGTGCCACCACACTCTTTTGCAATCAAGCCGGTTGCCGGAATCGGCAGAATGGGCATGATTAGAGTCATTTGGCGGGAAAATGCAAGCGGTGCAGCGGCAGAAATGGGCGAAATTCCCCGGTTTTTGCCGTTTTTTGGCTGGCGGCCGGGCCCCGCCGGCCAAATGACCCGCCGAAATGCCGGGTTTCCGCGTGCCCCGCCCCTGCCGGTCCTGAAAACAATTGGCCTGGCATTGCATCGAAGTTCAAGGTACAAGACCGACCGGCCGATAACGGAGAACGGTCGCCGACAACGGGGACCGACATGGCCGACAGCGTGACCGAAACCCTGGTATGAGCCTCGTAGGGACCTGCCATGCCGCCCAGGCGTTCCAACCCAGAATTCCTCAATGGTGTCCCCGAATTGCTGATTTTGCGGCTGCTGGATCGGCAGCCGGGACACGGTTATCAACTGATTCGCCGCATTCGGCTGCTCTCGGACGCCAAGCTGGAATTTGGCGAGGGCTGCGTCTATCCGATCCTTCATCGATTGGAATCCGAGGGCGCCATTCGAGGCGAACGGAAACGAGTCAACGGGCGATCGCGAGTGGTCTACTCGATCACGCGTGCCGGGAAAAAGAGGCTCACGGCGACAACTCGGCATTGGCTCGATATCGTCGCCGCGGTGCGGTCGGTACTGGAAGGAGCCAGCGATGGGGCACCGGGAAAGAACATGGCTTGAAGCGGTCGAGCGGAAGTTGATCGACGCGGGACTCGACGTCGTCCAACGGAGCCGGCTGATCGCCGAGCTGCGCGATCATTGGGAAGACTGTGTAGCCGAACGAGTTTCCTCTCAGGCACAAGGAGGTGCGAACATGTCGATTCAAGAGATTCCATCAGCGGCGATCGAGGAGATATCCCAGCGGATGGGAACTCCTCAGCAGATCGCCGACGCGGCGACGTCGAATCGTGCCAGCTCCACAATGATACAACGGCATCCGTGGTTGATGCCGCTGATGGCATTGCCGCTGTGGGCCGTATTCGCAGCGGGCTACCTGATCACGCTGGGGAGTATCGCGGAAGCCTGGGATTGGCGTTCCCGCCTGTCTCCCGGCGAGCTTCCATGGTGGGGCTACGCAGCGGCTTACGGTGTGGTTTATGTCCCGACTGTTCTAGCGGCAACCTTGTTGACTCTGCTGGCGGTCCGCGGTCGAGTTCGGCCGGGATGGTGGTTGGCGTCTCTGGCCTTTCCGTTGCTCCTGGCCGCTCATAGCCACGTGATGATCAGTCTTTCGAACCAGCCGGGGCAGAGCAAGCTGTATTTCGGCGCTGGATTTCCTCCGAGCCTCCAAGGGCTGCTCCAGTTTCTGGTGCCGGCGGGGGTTGCCGCCGTCGTCTGGTACGGGTTGAAACGCCGCCCGCGAGCGGTGGCCGTGTAATTGGTGGTGTCCGGTAACAGCCGCTTTCCAGGTGGCGCCCCAGTGGACGGTAAGTTCGATCCACCCTCCACCCTCCGACTTCCAACTTGTCGGTTCGGTCGTTAGCGTCTAACATGTTAGGTATCATAGCCTTAGAAAAAGTGCGCTTTTACGGAGACGGTGACCGACATGTCAGAGGAGCACAAGCGATGGGGGGCTGCCAGCCGAGCCGGCATGAGCTGGCTGTGCGGGATCATGGTTTGGCTGGCCGGCCAGGGAGTTGTCGCGCCGGCTTGGGCTCAACCCGGCTTCCGCATCGGTGGAGAAGGGCAGCAGATGGACCTGTTTCGCCCGGCGCCTCGAGTGTTGCAGCAGTATTTGCGTCGAGCCGAGAAGGCGATTGAAGAGCAAGATTACCGTGGTGCCGTCGAACTGCTCGGCAGCATTCTCACCGGACAGACTCGAGATCCCGATCTGGCCGAAGTCCAGCAAGATTATTTTTTGCGGGGATTCGCCGACGAGCAGCACCGCACCAGCATTAAGGCTCGAGCTCTGAAGCTGCTGGGCGAGTTGCCGGCCGAGGGTCGGCAGTGGTACGAGCTCAAGTACGGCACCGAGGCGGCTCAGTTGGTCCGCCAGGCAGTGTCCCAGCGCGACATCTTGAAGCTCAACGAGGTGACGCGCAAGTATTTCCACACGCGGGCCGGCTATGACGCTGCCGTGTTGCTGGGCCGCTGGCAACTCGATCAAGGCCACCCGCTCGCAGCCGCTCTTTCGCTCAAACGCCTCTACGACGTTCCCCACGCGGCCGGCGACTACGAACCGACGTTGTCGTTGCTGTTGGCTGCCAGTTGGTTGAGAGCCGAGATGCCGTCGCAGGCCGTCGAGGTGATTGTGTCGTTGAAGAAGAAGCAACGGGGAAGCGGCGTCACGCTGGCCGGCCGGTCGGTGCCCTGGTTCGGCGCGGATTCCGAAGCGCTGGCGTGGCTGGAGGAGCACTTGCGCGGTGCCGCCATCGAGTTGCACGAGCGGGAGCAGCAGTGGGTTCTGTTTCGAGGCAATCCGCAGCGCAACGGATTGGCAGCCGGTGGTTTTCCCTTGATGCACTACCGCTGGCGAGCCTCCACGGTGTTGGACCCCAGTGATGCAGAGATTGTCAACGAACGAAGGCTTGTCCACGAGGCGGAGGATCGAGTCGTGCTGCCGGTCTTCCAGCCGTTGGCTGTCGGGGACGTGGTTGTGATGCGCACGCCCGAATGGGTGTTCGGCGTGAATGTGCGGACCGGCAAGCTGGTGTGGAACTATCCCTGGTTTCAGGAATCCCTGGGGCAAGTCGGCACGAGTGACGGAAATGAGATTGGCGCCTATAACTCCAATCGCAACAAGCGCCGAGACGAGCTGGTACAGCGGTTGTGGGAGGACGCGCCGTACGGCCAGTTGGCCAGCGACGGCAAGCGGGTTTTCCTGCTGGACGAGATGCCGTACGCACTCTCTCAGGTTTCGGCTCGTCAGATGATGTTCATGCCCAACCCCAATCGGACTCGTTCGGAGGTCGGTCGGACGAATCAGTTGGTGGCTTGCAGTCTCGCCGAAGAGGGAAAACTTCAATGGATCGTCGGCGGTGAGAGCGGCGAGGACGAGCCCAGATTGGCGGGCGCGTTTTTCTTGGGGGCGCCGTTGCCGTTGATGGGGCAACTGTTCGTATTGGCCGAGATCAACGGAGAAATCCGTTTGGTGGTGCTCGACGCCGAGTCGGGGCATCTGCAGTGGTCTCAGCAGATCGCTCACGTGGCCGAACTGACGATCGAACGCGATCCCAATCGAAGACTGGCCGGTGCCACTCCTTCGTTCGACGACGGCATTTTGGTTTGTCCTACTTCGGCCGGCGCGTGCGTCGCCGTCGACCTGGCGACGCGCAGTCTGCTGTGGGGTTATCAGTATCCCGCATTCCGTTCCGCGTTCAATCGCTATCGTCCGCCGGCATTCCCGCAACCGGGCGAACGCTGGGCTGACGCCACCGCCACGCTAGTGCAGGGCGCGGTGCTGCTGACGCCGGTGGAGTCGAAGCAACTCCATTGCCTCGATTTGCTCACGGGGAAACCTCGTTGGGAGCCCATCGATCGCGACGGTATGCTGTTCGTGGGAGGCGTTCACAAGGGCGTGGTACTGCTGGTAGGAACCGACCGCTGCCGCGGTATCTCGTTGGAGACGGGGGAGCCAGCCTGGGAGAGCGACTTGGAATTGGGCGCGGCCCATCCGAGTGGGCGAGGGTTCCTGACCGGGCGCTACTACTACCTTCCCACCACTTCTTCGGAACTGCTGAAGATCGACGTCCTTGAGGGAAGGGTCGTCCAATCGGTCAAAACGGACCTCGTACTGGGAAACCTGATCAGCTACCGCAATCAGATCATCTCCTTGAATGTCGACTGGCTGTCGTGTTATTACCAGGCCGAGCCGCTGCGGCGACTGGTGGAGACTCGGCTGAAGGAACACCCTGACGATGTGTGGGCGTTGTTGCGCCACTCCGAACTGTTGATCCACGACGGCAAGCAAGATGAGGCTCTGGCCACGCTGCGCCGAGCTCACCAGGTCGCCCCCGACGACGAGGTCGTGCGTGAGTTGCTCGTGTCGACTTTGATGACCGCGCTGGCATCCGACTTTGGCCGTTATCGAGAATTGGCCTCCGAGTTGGATGAGCTGATCGACCAGCCGCGGCAACGCTTGGATTATTTGCGGCTGGTAGTGGATGGCAGTCTGGGAGACGGCGACGTGGCCCAGGCATGGAAATCGCTGCGCAAGCTGTTGGCCGCCTTGGAAGCCAGCCACGGGTCGCTGCTGTTGGGCGAGCTGTCGACTTTGCTGCGGATCAATGCCCGCCACAAGGTGCGGTTCGACCGCTGGTTGGCGGCTCGCGTCGCCGAAGTCTACCGGAAGGCCGACGAGCAGATCCGAGCGGAAATCGAGGGTGAGGTTCGCGGCAGATTGGAACGGGCATCGGAGGACTTGGTGTCCCTGCGGAGGCTGTTTAGCGTCTATCTGGCCATCCCCATCGCAGCCGAAGTGAGATTGCGGTTGGCTCGCCGACTGGCGGAATTGGAAGAAGGACGCACCGAAGCCGAATTGTTGATTTCCGATCTGGTCGACTACCGGTCGACAGCCGGCGCAGCGGTCCGTGCCGAGGCGTTGGTGCTCCAGATCGAACTGCTGGAGAAAATCGGGCGGTCCCGCGAAGCGATTCCGTTTCTGCAGCGGCTGCTTCGGGAGCACGCGCAGCATGCCCTGGCAGATGGAACACCGGTCGCCAAATGGGCGGCGGAAACCGGAGAGCGTTTGGCACGATCCAAAGGTGCCGTGGCAACCTGGCCCAGCGGTCGAGTCGAGGTGACACGCTCCCAAGGACCGACGCTGTCCTCGAGCTATTTGCTGTCGTTTCGCACCAAGGCGGTGCTGGGTGCTGCCGATCCGGGAGTGCGCGTGCAGTACGACATGAGAATGCGGCAGATTCAAGTACAGGACGCGTTCGGTCGGCGAGAAATCGCGATGCGCGTCGGCACCAACTTCGCCTCGAGCGGTAGCTGGCCGTTCCAAGTCGCCCACCGTGGCCATCTGACCCTGGTGAACACCGGTTTCGAACTGCTGTTGCTCGACCGGCTGGGAGGTCGCACGGGACGCGACACGCTCCGATGGAAGGATGACACCGGTACGTCAGCGAGGCGCAGCTTGAGTTCCTACCGAGGAATCCACACTGCCACGATTCAAGGCGAATGGGGCGGTCAGCGGTTCCAGCCGATGGACCAGTCGAGTAAGACGCTGCTGGGACGTCTGGGGCCGTTCTTTTCCCACGGAATCGTCTACCAGAAGATGCGCGAGTTGCTGTGTGTCGATCCCATCACGGGCGAAGTCCAGTGGAGTCGCGCGGGCTATGAACCGGGAAGTGAGATCTTCGGAGACGAGGAACACGTGTACGTCATCGAGCCGGACGCCGAACGGGCCATCGTGTTGCGGACATGGGACGGACAGGAACTAGGTCACCGCCCTGTGCCTCCGCTGGAACGACGCTGGCGTTCCTATCAAGGGGACCTGATCACTTGCCGCAAGGTCGACGACAAGCTGCTGCTGACTCGGCGCGACGTGTGGCGCCAACAAGATGAATGGAAACTCGAGGTGCCCGCCACCGCGCTGCTGGCAGAGGTGACGCCGAGCGAGTTCGCGATTGCCCGGCGCGATGGGAACATCGCGATCGTCGATGCGGATACCGGAAAGACCAAGGTCACCTACCAGGGAGATGCGATTTCCGAAGCGATCACCAAGTTGTGGGTGATGCCTTCGAGTCAAGATTACTTGGTGATTCTCAGCGGCGAAACCAAGAGCCAGGGGTCGGTCAGCTACTCATCCCCCATGCCATGGAGATGTCCTTTGGTTACAGGATTGATGTTGTCGCTCGATCGCGACGACGGCAAGCTCCGCTGGAAGCGACCGGCCAAGATCGCCGCCTATGCCATTCCGCTCGATCAGCCCCCCGAATCACCGGTGCTGCTGATGGTGCGGCAGACGCGCGGCGCCAACCAACTTCGCTCGTCCAACTCCTCCAATCGACCGTCGATCACCTGTTTGGACCGACGTTTCGGAAACTCGCTGTTGAAAGACGAAATCGTGCCTCGGGCCACCGTCTACCAGATGTTCGTCGACGTGTCGAAAAACCGCGTCGAATTGAAGTTGATGCAACGGCGCTGGACCTTCGAGTTTACCGACGATGCAGTCGAATCGGGGGGACGGGAACCGCTGCAAATGGAATTGAAAGCCAACTTGCGAGTGAGCGACGCCATTGAAAACATGGGGCGGATCGCCGAGGGACTGTTCAAAGGCTTAAAGGGAGCCCAACGCAAAGAGGAGCCGAAAAAGAAGCAGGAACCAGGAACGCCGAAAAAAGGGAATTGAAGACTGTCGGGGATGAAGACTGTCGGGGATGAAGATTGCCGGGGATACTGTCCGCGAGGACTACAGAGCGGACATCGCACGATCGAGCCATGCTGCCAGCACGGCGCCGGCGATCGGTCCGGCAACCGGAACCCAAGCATATCCCCAGTCGCTCCCCCCTTTCCCGGGAATCGGGAGCACGGCGTGCATGATCCGCGGGCCCAGATCGCGAGCCGGATTGATGGCGTAACCGGTGGGGCCGCCCAGCGAAGTGCCGATGGCCAGCACCACCAGAGCCACCGGCAAGGCCCCGATCGCTCCCAGACCCACTTCGGCCGTGCCGCTGTGCCCGCCCATGCTCAAGGTGAACTCCGCCGAGGCAGCTCGCAGTACGGCAAATACCAACACAAAGGTGGCCGCGCATTCGGTGAAAAAGTTGCGAAGCGGGTTGGCGATGGCCGGCCCCGTGCAAAACGTGCCCAGCTTGGCTCCCGCATCCTCGGTCACCCGATAGTGGTCCGCGTACACGTACCAGACCAGCGTGGTGCCCAACATGGCTCCCAGCATCTGAGCTGCGCAGAAGCCGGGAACGGCGTTCCAGTCGAACTTTCCAGCCGCCGCCAAGCCAATCGTTACAGCCGGGTTGATGTGGGCGCCGCTGATTTCGCTGACGCACAGCACGGCCACGAAAACAGCCATTCCCCAACCGATGGCAATGACCAACCAGCCTGAATTCTCGCCCTTGGTTCGTTTCAACACGACGTTGGCCACGACGGCATTGCCGACGAGCAATAAGATGGCTGTTCCCACGAATTCCGCCACCAGTTCACGCATGAGGAAAGCTCCTGGAAGTGTCGAGTTGGTCATCGAGAAACCTGAAGACGCTGATCCGCCAGAGACTCGCCCGAGACTCTACGAGCATTCTTGAAGCCGGGGCGCCAGCGACGAACATTCATTTCCATCTTTCCTGCGAACTCCTCGTCGCCGAGCAACAGCGATGGGTCGCGATCGAGCTTTCCTTTGCGGTCGATGTAGACCTTAACGATGAACTTGCCTCGCAAGGTGGTCGCCCAGTCATCGGTTTTCGCTCCGCCTTTTTCCTGGTGGGAACGAAAGACGAACAGCGTTCCGTTGACGATGTGCCGGGGAGTCATCACGCTCTGCGTAAAGGCAACAGGCTCCTTCGAAAAAGCTGCCTTTTCTTCATTCCACCGATGGAGCATCAATTGGACCGTCGTTCCCGGCTGCCATTTTTCCGGCATCGCCGTGACCCGAATCACGTATTCCGTGCTGATCCAATTGTCTTGCGGAAGTTCGTCCACCGACCGGTATTCCCCTTGAACCGTCTTGGCATAGTCGACCAGCCAACTGGCGAAGGCTTTGTAGGATGGGTCGTTCTTGTGCATCTTCAGGCCGCCGCCATGGCTGACCGGAATCCGGTTGGACGCCGCGCCGATCTGGCCGTCGGCGTTCTTGGGCGGGAGTGTGGCCAGCGGCTTGAGCAGCAACAGGCTGTTGAGAGGATCTTGAACGTTGATCAAGGGCAACTCGCCGCGCGGCGTCTTCCGGCTGATTTCGATCATGCGTTGCAACGTGGCTTCGGGCGTGTCTCGAATGAACCCGAGCTGCTCGACTTTTTCTTTTCCGTAGCGCTCGGTCAATTGCCGCAACGTTTTTTGGGCGGGACGTTGGCGAGGATTATCGGGGTCGACTTCGAAGGGAGTGTGGCAGGGAAAACAGCGGAGCCGCTGAGCCCAGATGGTGCGGGCGAACGAATCGACAACGCGGCTCTTGCGGGCATGGCGGATCACCGCATCGGCCACATCCGGACCGGCCCGGTCGGCCGCCGACAATGCGGGCAAGTTTCGCATGCGCTCGTCCTTGGCGCAAGCCGTGATCCACGCCGCAAACGCCTCGTATTCGGCCTGCCGCATCTTGGCATGAATCAACCGAGCTCCCTCGTCGGCGTCCTGTTCGCCCATCCGAATCAGCTTCAGAATCTTCGAATCCTGTGGGGCGTCAAGATGGATCAATCCCTGGTCTCGCAGAGAGACGAAGGTCTTTTCGGCGCTGGGGAGGATGTAGTCGCGGAGATCGACCGACGAGAGATGGCATTGCACGCAGCTACTTGGTTTTTCCGATTTGAAAATCGGCAAGATCCGCTGGTTGAAGATTTCCATCGGATCGGGATCCCCGGCTCGGGTGTCGCCGCAAAGAACTCCCAGGCTTCCCCATGCAGCGAATAGCGCGAGGAAGTACAAACGGTTGCCGCGTGCAAGGGCTTTCATGTCGATACCTTTCTCCCGGAACGCGAAGGAGTGTGCCCCTCTCCTAGCCAAGAGTCCTATTGTAGCCGAAACGTCACATCGTCATAGGAGGAACCCGGCATGGATCATCGCCACGGCGATGATACTCGACGCCGAGCGACGGGCGAACAGGTGGATGAGGCGATCGCAATCTCACGCTCTCCTGGAACTCGAAGGGTTGTGAACGAGTAAGGAGTCTGGGTAAGGTAAGACGCGAAGGGGCAGGGCCAGGCGGGCCTCCTACCGATGGAGTCGTTCCTATGACGGACATTGATCCGGAATTGCCGCTGTGGCGGCGAATTCAACACCATTCTCTCTTTCCCGCCTTCGTCCTGGCCTTTGGACTGGCTGCAATTGTGGTTGCCGCGCCGGTATGGATGCCGCTGCTGTTCGGCTCGGAATCCGCCTCGCCGGCTTCGCTGATCGTATCGATTTGTTTTCGGGCCGTCTCAGGTGCCGCGTGGGCGATGATCGCTCTGGTCGCACTCTGGGCGGCCTCTTCGAGTCGTCCGCTGGTCGACCGCGTGTCGGTCGCCGTAGCCGGGGCGGGGGTTCTGGCCGTGCTGTCGGCGCTGTTGCAAAAAGCGGTGTGGAGCGAGATGGCCGACCCCGTCGGTGAGGCCATCCCGGCCTATTTTCTGATGTACGCCTGGTGGACCGCCGTACCGGTCTGGCTGGCAGGTTTCCTGTTCTCCGTCTACGTCATCCACCGGCGCTCGCTCTCACTGGCGACACTATTGGTGATGACGACCGCCGTCGCGCTGCTGTTGGCGGCGACTCGAGCCGAACTGCAACGCTCGCATGGCTGGAACTGGCCCACGGACTCCTGGATTTCCCTCGGTATCTACTGGTCTTATGCCGTCCTGTTCGTATGCTTGCTCTACTGGCGGCAACCGTCCACCGACATCTTGCTGCTCGTCGTCGCGGTGGGACTCGGTGCGCTGGAGGTCTATCTTCTGTCCGACAAACCGACGTTGGTCGTCGCAAAGCTGATTGACAACATGATGGCCATCACCCATGTGTTGACATCGTATGCCGTACTGCGAGGCGCCATCGAGTTGGGATTGGTCGATTGGAGGTCGTCACGCGGGCTTTCCGAGAAACGCATCACGCGGGCGTACTGAAGAACTGGGGGTTGCTGTGGATGTGGCACGCCGTCGTGCTGCTGGTTCTGTGTACGGCGACGAACATTCTGATCCTGCAAGGTGTCACAACTCGGTTGCCGTATTTGGGACGGTGGGTGGTCGGAGCCGGCCTATGGGCCGCCGTTTCCCAAAGCCGATCACTACCCGATTTTTCCATCAGTCTGTTGGGAATCGTGCTGGCGGCCAGTTTTTTCTTTCCCGGATGGAAGTATCATGAGCGAGGAGACAAGGGCCGAATGGCCAGCGGATAGTGAGCGTCGTCCGACGCTCGGGCATCAGACGGATGCGACTTCATAGACCGCGCTGCCGTGAACCAGCGTGTCTTGCAACACCAGCGCCGTGGCATGGTCGCCGCGAGGCGATGCCGCCCGATACTCTTCGCCTTCTCCCGCAGCCTGGACCTGCTCCCAGTGCAATTCGCGGAGTTGATCGATACGGGCTCGCACATCTTCTGACTTGGCCGTCACGGACTCCGACTTGGCTTCCAGTGCTTCGAGCATCAGTCCGGAGAGGATGCGGTTCCACACACGGCGGCACGTTTCCGGTTTGTCGAACAGGTCGATCGACACAACCTGGCCGCCGATGGCGACTGCCAAGCCGATGGCACCTTCTACATACTTCGTCTTTTCACGGAAGGTCTCCAGACGTTCGTCACAGAACTCAAAAGTGTCGGCCATGGCACTGGTGGGGGAGGCGGCTCCCAGTGCGGCCTGTTGACGGGCCACTTCGTCCCAGACACCGAGTTGGTCCGAGCGGTGTTCTCCCCGATTTCGCGCCGCCGAGGTAACGGACTCCTTGAGCACGCGCCGGAGACGCGACGAGGCGTGGCGCCCGGCCGACCCGAACATGCGCGAGATGTACTGCCAGCGGCCCGCTTCCACGCAGCTCACGGGGATCTTGGCTTTGGTGTGAGCGGCCACGAGGACGCTGGTGTTGAGTATCCGGTTCTGCTTGGCTCCCACCAGTTCCTCGCCTTCGAGAAACAAGACGCGGAGTTCGCCCTCGTTGTTGACTGCCAACTCGGGAACCGATCCCCCCTCGGAAACTTCTTCCACAGTGACCGTCCCGGCTTCCAGTGCCGCATCGGACAGCGTGTAGTCGGCCTGGCTACCCGTCTCGGCAAACAGAGGAAAAACGGCAAGGGACTCATGCAGGATCGGCGCGCCTACTTGGATTTGCGGAAGTGAAAGCGTCATGAGCAGGACTCCTTTTCTGAAGCGGGGACACCTGAGTCGAACTTCAAGCCCGGAACGCAGTAGCGGCCGGGCCGGCCGGGATTAGCCGAACAGCGCCGCAGACTCAGTGTCGAGGCGTCGTGTCGGATGAGGAAGCTCGTGTAAGAGCGGCACCTTGGACGGCGGCCCGTTGGCCGGGGTAGTGGCGAGTCGGCCATGAACTGCCGGGAAAAATGCAACCAGGGAGGGTCGCTACAAGAGTAGCCAAGCAGCACTCTCGGGATTGTATGCCACTTGTAGGGTAGAGGCAAGTCCTCGGACGAAAAAAGGGCCGCTCGGCTGGCTTGCCGAACGGCCCGTGTGACTGCCGAGTCGGGGCGAGAGGATTCGAACCTCCGACCTCCTGAACCCCATTCAGGCGCGCTAGCCAGGCTGCGCTACGCCCCGGCGTTTGAGATTTCAAAATATGGCAGATTCGCCGCGATCGTGCAAGCGTATCCCGGATGGCAGGATTTCGGGGAGTCGAAACCGCCTTAAGAGCCTGTAACAAAACCCGCCGCGCCGCGTTCCGGCCTCGGACATGTTGCTTGCAACATGGAGTTTTGGGACAGCCTCGAAGTCTTCCCCCCGAGCGCCGGGCGAACAGAATCAGCGTCAGCTCTGCTCCTTCTGAGAAAGCTCGGCGATCATGTCATCCAGTGCGGCCGAAACGGCGTCTTGCCACAAGCGGTCCCCGAAACGTGCGTGGTACTTGGGTG
>JALSIV010000130.1 GCA_026989685.1 Pirellulaceae bacterium
TCGCTTCCTTTCGACTCGGAGCTCGGGGCCATCTGCATCGATATCGGTTTGGCCGAAGCCCCCAAGGAAGTCGCGTCTCAGTAGACTCGCCATCGCCTTCCCCGCAGGGGGGGGCGATGAGGTTCGTCTTTTGGATCCGGCCGGTTTCCGCTACAGTGGTGGCCGTCTGGGAAGAAGCGGATGTGCCAACATGCCTGGCACTGCCAGACCAGGCTTGGTATTACCAAGGAGGGTTGTGTTGTGGTCACGGTGGAAACGCTGGCGGCACTGGTGGGGGGGCGTGTTCGAGGTGACGGGGGTGTCGAAATCGGCGAAGCGGCCACGCTTCGCAACGCCACACCCGGGCAAGTCACACTCGCGGTCAACGTCGAAATGGTGCGGGAGTTGCGCGATTCCCAAGCGTCGGCCGCAGTGGTTCCCGTCGGCTTTCCGGAAGTCCCTCTTCCGCTCATTGAGGTTGACGACGTGGAAGGGGCGTTCGCCCGGATCGTCGCCCATTTCCGCCCCCCTCGTTCGATGAGCATTTCCGTCGCCTCGCCGACGTCCATTCCCGAGAGCTCTCAAGTAGGGTCGGACACCCGCATCGACCCGTCGGCCAAGATTGGCGAGCAAGTTCGCATCGGTCAGCGCTGCCGGATTCACGCCGGCGTCGTGGTGGGGGACGGCACGACCATCGGCGACGACACGGTCATTTTTCCCAACGTCGTACTGTATGAGAATACGCGGATCGGCGACCGCGTCATCATTCACGCGGGAGCCGTGATCGGGGCCTACGGGTTCGGCTACCAGACGCGCCAAGGCCGTCATCATCTGAGTGCCCAACTGGGACACGTGGAGATCAACGACGACGTCGAGATCGGCGCCTGCACCACCATTGACCGAGGCACTTACGATGCCACGGTGATCGGCGAGGGAACGAAAATCGACAATCACGTGATGATCGGCCACAACTGTACCATTGGAAAACACAACCTGATCTGCTCATTGGCCGGAATCGCCGGTAGTTGCCGAACCGGCGACTACGTGGTGCTGGCCGGCCAGGCCGGCCTCAGCGACCACATCGACTTGGGAAACGGAGCCCGCGTCGCCGCCAAGTCGGGGGTGATGCAGGACATCCCCGACGGTGAAACGTTCGCCGGACTGCCGGCGATGCCCGAACGGGAGTTTTGGCGGATGTGGGTCACCGTGACCCGCCTTCCCGAAATGCGCAAGAAGCAGAAAGAACTCGAGCGGGAAGTGGCCATGTTGCGGCAACGATTGGGTGAGGATCGGGAGGCGGCCTGACGCGACCTGCGCCCGCGAGGGGGAAGAGTGAAATTTGAAATCTGAAATTTCAAATTTGAGATTTGAGATTTGAGATTTCAAATTTGAGATTTCAAATTTGAGATTTGAAATCTGAGATTTGAAATCTGAGATTTGAAATCTGAGATTTGAGATTTGAGATTTGAGATTTGAGATTTGAAATCTGAGGTGCGTGCTGCGACTGTCTAAGGGAGAGGCAATTGGCTGTTGCCGGACGAGGATGGCTGCGAAACAGACAGAGTCCGCATTGCGGCAGCCACTGGGGCTGCTGGCCGGTTGGGGAGAGTTGCCATTGGAAGTGGCCGCGGCATTGAAGAGCCGAGGATGCAGAGTGATCTGCGCAGCGCTGCGAGGGCATGCCGATCCGGCATTGGCCGACATCTGCGATGTGTTTCGCCCTTTCGGGATCGCTCGGCTGGGAGCCCAGATTCGTTTTTTTCGCCGGAACGGCGTGTGTGCGGCGGTAATGGCGGGCAAGGTTTTCAAGGCTAAACTGATGTACCATCGGCTGGGATGGGTCCACTTTCTCCCGGACTGGCGTTGTATCCGAACCTTCTATCCCTTTTTTGTCACGGGAAAGCGAGACCGCAAGGACGATTCACTGTTGGGGGCTGTTGTGAATGAATTCGCCAAGGACGGAATCGAGTTTCATCCGGCGACCGACCTGGTCCCGGAACTGCTGCTTCCGGCGGGCCACTGGACCGGTCCGCCTCTCACTTCGGCTCAAGTACGCGACATTCGGTTCGGGTGGGAGATCGCCAAGGAGCTGGGACGACTCGACATCGGCCAGAGCGTGGCTGTCAAAGGCCAGTCATGCCTTGCGGTGGAAGCCGTCGAAGGAACCGACGCCTGCATCCACCGCGCCGGTCAGTTGTGTGCGCAAGGCGGATTCGTCGTCGTCAAAGTCGCCAAGCCGCAACAGGACATGCGATTCGACGTGCCCACGATCGGCGTTGGCACATTGGAGACGATGAGACGGGCCGGCGCGACGGTACTGGCGGTCGAGGCGGACAAGACGATTATCGTCGATCGCGTGCGCGTGTTTGCGTTGGCCGAGCGTCTGGGGTTGCGGCTGGTCGCCGTCCGCCACGGGGACGCCGCGCAGCTCGGTCACGATCGCCGAGCCACCGCCTGACCGGGCTGCTCTCCCCCTCTCTCCGCACGCGTCTCCCCTCTACAATGATGCCGAGTGCCGAGTCGCACCGGGCTCGGTAAGCGCGGCCGCGCCAAGGTTTGGAGGGGCCGCGTTCGCCCCCGTTGACATAATCTTTGTCGGAGACACGGTCGAATCATGGTCGCATCATTTGCTGTTCGTGGGCTTCGTTGTTCGCTGTTCGGTTGGCTTCCACTTTGGCTGGCCGGAGCCGTTGCCATGGCAGCGCCGCCCGGCATCATTTTCGATACTGATATCGGCAACGACGTCGATGACGCCCTGGCTTTGGCCATGATCCACTCGCTCCAGTCGCGGGGACACTGCCGCTTGCTCTGTGTGACCTCGACCAAGGATCATCCGCTCAGCGCCCCGCTGATCGACGTGATCAACACGTTTTACGGACGGCCCGACATTCCCATCGGAGCCGTGCGCAAGGGAGTAACTCCGGCCGAAGGCAAGTTTCTCGGGATGGCCTCGGAACGCCGGCAGGGCAAGTGGCGATATCCGCACGACCTGGCCGGCGGTGCCGACGCACCGGATGCCACGGCTCTGCTGCGCAAGACATTGGCTGCCGAGCCGGATCGTTCGGTCGTGATCGTGCAGGTCGGTTTTTCGACCAATCTGGCGAGACTGCTCGAATCGAGCGGTGACGATGCATCCCCGCTGAGTGGTCGCGAACTAGTCACGCGAAAGGTTCGTTTCATCTCCGTGATGGCCGGTAGTTTCGCGCCGGTACCGGGCGGACGCACCCGCCATCTGGAGTACAACGTGGTTCAGGACATCCCGTCGGCTCGCAAGGTCCTCACGGCCTGGCCCACTCCGGTGATCTGCAGCGGCTATGAGATCGGAGTCCGACTGCGATTTCCCCATCGGGCTGTCGCGGACCGTTTCAACTACGTCGATGACCACCCCATCGCAGAAGCCTACCGCCGATATTGTGCTCCCGAGCACGATCGACCTTCGTGGGATCTGACCAGTGTGCTGGTCGCCGTGTTCCCCGATGCCGGCTACTTCGAGCTGTCACCTCCGGGGAAGATTCACATGAGTGACGACGGTTTCACTTATTTTGAAGAGCACCCCGATGGCAACTGCCGGTATCTGCGGATGAACGAGCGTCAGCAGGCGCGAACCCTGGAAGCACTCGTGCAGTTGGCGAGCCAGCCACCCAAGTAGAACTCTCGAGGAGGTCCGGTCGAAATGCCGATCGGGCTGGTACGATTGGATGATGCCTCAGGCGCCTCGCATTGTCGTTATCGGATCGGTCAATATGGACTTGGTCGCCACCGTCGACCGGTTTCCTCGGGCCGGAGAAACCACCACGGCCCATGAGTTGGCTACCAACCCCGGTGGCAAGGGGGCCAACCAGGCGGTGGCTGCCGCACGCCTGGGTGCGACGGTCGATTTGATCGGTTGTGTGGGCGACGATGGTTTCGGTGAGCAGTTGCGGGGGTCGCTCGAGTCGTCCGGTGTGGACTGTCGGGAACTCCGCACCGTGAGAGGCGTTTCCAGCGGCACGGCGTGGATTCATGTT
>JALSIV010000131.1 GCA_026989685.1 Pirellulaceae bacterium
CTCCGTTCCAAGCAGACGACGCGCCGAGCCCACCGAGCAGCCGCAAACAGACGTCTGCCCCGATCGTCACTGACACAATAGACCGGTTCCCCCTTGACTCCGATCCTCGCGGCCACCTCCACCCGCGCTTCTCCCGGCTCGCCCGCCTTGCGCAGTACCAGCAACTGCTGAGCTCCCGAGTCGACGGCCACCAGGTGACCGCTGCCGCCCTCCCCCAGCGGAGCCAGCCACTCCAGACGATCGCCGATCTCCACTTCCGACAGAACTCGGCCGGTCACCGTATCGAGTGTGGAGAGAGTTCCGCAACGGTTGGCGACGTACAGTCGTTGCCCGATTTCATCGTGAACCAGCCCCACGGGTCGCCGAAGTTGTGGACGCTCGCGAAGATCCTCGGCAGCTCCTGCGGCGCCGCCCCACGCCCAGCAGATCAGGAGGCTCCACCCTATCCACCATGCCATCGCCCCGTTCCTCATCTTCTTCCTCCGCGTCTAAGTGAGAGTCCATCTCACCCTCTCTTTTCTCGGTGTCACCGTGTCTCCGTGAGAACTCCGCCTTCCTCCCGTCCCGGTTCCGCTCGGGACGCTTTCGAGCCTGCAACAAATCCGCCGCACCACTTTCCAGTTTCGGGTGTGCTGCCTGCGACCGGGAGTTGTGTGGTAGCCTCTTAGTGTACCAAAGATCGGCATCCCCTTCCGCCCGCCATAGGAGTTACCACCGTGCAGACATGGCGTGAAGTCGTCCGCGATGACGCCCCCAGCGGCCCTTTCCAAGTGGCCATCTTCGATTTCGACGGTACGCTATCCCTGCTGCGCCGCAACTGGCAAGACACGATGATTCCGATGATGGTGGAGATCCTGCAGCGAGAAACACAGACCGAGGAGACCGCTGAGCAGCTCGAGCGAATCGTGGAAGACTTCGTGATGCGACTCAACGGAAAGCAGACGATCTACCAGATGATCCAACTGGCCCAAGAGGTCCAACAGCGGGGCGGCACACCCCGGGACCCGCTCGAGTACAAACACCAGTATCATGAACGGCTGTGGTCGCACGTGCGACACCGAGTCGAAGCGGTGCGGAGCGGGCGAATCGATGCCGCCGAGATGACGGTCCCTGGTTCGCGCGAGCTGTTGATCGCATTGAAAGAGCTGGGACTCCAACTCTACCTCGCCTCGGGCACCGACCGCCACTACGTCGTGGACGAACTCGAGACGCTGGGACTGGCCGACTTCTTCGGCCCCCACGTCTACGGAGCCCTGGACGACTACCGGCGTTTTTCCAAAGCGCAGGTGCTGCAACAGATCATCGCCGATTGCCGCGTCGACGGCTCGCAGATCGTGGCCTTCGGTGACGGGTTCGTTGAGATCGAGGAAACGTCACGCGTCGGCGGGCTGGCGATCGGCGTGGCCAGCAACGAGGAGACTCGTTGCGGAATCAACGACTGGAAGCGGCAGCGACTGATCCGCGCCGGCGCTCACTGGATCATCGGCGACTACCGCCGGTGGGAGGAGCTGGCGGCGGCACTGGGAACGGCCGGGTGACGTGGACGCGGCGGAGATGAGCCGGCGGAGTGCTATTCGGGCCTGCCAGCGTCACCGAGTCGGCCGCCACCGCGTCGAACTCGGCGAGTCGTTCGGCCGAGGTGTTCCCAGCGACTCGCGCGGCGCCGGCGAACTCGCCCGCAGGGGCTGTCCGTGGGATGGGCCGGGCCTCTCGGTGGCTCGAGCCTCCCGAGGCTCACCGGCATCCCGCCGAGGAGTCCAGCGAGACGCTTGTCGGACGTTCGGAACAAGCTCGATGGTGGCGTCGGCCTCGACCGCCGGGCCCGAATCGGACCGATAGCGCACGACCAGTCGGTGTTGGCGCGTCGACCGAGGCTGGCGAGGCAGCCTCATCTCTAAGGCAAACCCGTCGGTGGCGTCCGCGCGAGCCATGGAGATTTCCACTTCCTCCGCCGTGAACTGCCAGGTGGCAACGGAGCGGCCGTTGCCACGTTCGAACAGCTCGACCTCGATGGGAGCGGGCAGAGGACGATAGCGGCCTTCGCCGTCCAACGTCTCTAGCACCACGCGCATCCCGTCGTCGCCGGGAACGCGGTCCAGGTCCACTCCCTCGCTGGCCTCGCCGTTGATCACCAGTCGGGCAATCGTGCCGGCAGGGCTCTGAGTGGACGTTGAAGCAGGTGCCGCGTGGGTGCGTCCGCGATCCCCCGTTTTTTCGCCCGGTTCGATCATCGGCGGAGTCAGTTCCAGGTCGGGGGACTCTTCCTCCGATTCGTCCTCGCGGTCTCGACTGCGGCCCGGAGCCGGCAGCTCGAGTCGCGGAATCGATCGCGCCCCGCTGCGGCGCGAGGCGTCGCTGCCGTCTTCTTCGTCCCCGGCCAGCCGCCGATATCGCTCCAACTCCTTCTCCTTGGCCTCGAGTTCGAACTGCAACTCGTTGAGCCGATTCTCCAGCAGCCGCTTTTCCGCGTTGATCTCGTCGATATAGACGTGGAGCGCAGGATCCCGGCGACAACCGGCCGCCACCAGCAGCAGGCTCAACGAGCCGATCAGAATCAGGAGTCTCATGGCGTTCCCTCGCCTCGAGCCCGGCCGGCCGGCCGGAGTCAACTACCGTCCATGTGTTCGATCACATTGTCGATCAGCCGATAATCCCGCGCCTCTTCCGCCGTCATGAACCGGTCGCGATCGGTGTCCTTTTCGATCTTTTCCAATGCGTGCCCGGTGTGTTTGATCAGGATTTCGTTCATCCGCTGCTTGATCCGTTTGAGTTCCTTGGCGTGGATCTCGATCTCCGCCGCGGTGCCCTGCATCCCGGCGAGCGGTTGATGGATCATGATGCGGGAGTTGGGGAGCGAGTATCGTTTGCCCTCGGCCCCCGCCGTCAGCAGCACGGCGCCCATCGAAGCCGCCTGCCCCAGACAATACGTCGCCACATCGCAGGTGACGTACTGCATCGTATCGTAGATGGCCAATCCGGCGGTGACCGACCCGCCGGGGGAATTCAAATACAGATGGATGTCGGCCTTCGGATCGTCGGACTGCAAGAACAGCATCTGGGCCACCACCAAATTGGCCACTTCATCGTTGATGGCGGTTCCCAAGAAAATGATGCGGTCTTTCAGCAGTCGGCTGAAGATATCGTAGGCACGCTCTTCGCGGCCGCTTTTTTCGATGACGTAGGGGATTAACGGCATGGTGAGCGTTCACTCCTTGGCGTGGCAACAATAGAAATCTGTTCGATACGTCTCCACAGAACCCGACTCCGGCTCCCGCTAGCTCTCGCTCGTATCCTCTTCCTGAGCCGGCTTGTGGAGAATCTCATCCACCAACCCATACTCCTTGGCCTGCTCGGCGCTGAGGAAAAAGTCGCGATCGGTGTCTTCGGCGATCTGCTTCAGCGGCTTTCCGGTGTGATGAGCCAGGATCTCGTTGAGCATTTCCCGGGTGCGCAAAATCTCCTGAGCCTGAATCTCGATGTCACTGACCTGTCCCCCCACGCCACCATAGGGCTGGTGCAACATGACTCGAGCGTGCGGCAGGGCATACCGCTTGCCGGCCGAACCTCCGGCCAGCAGCACGGCCGCTCCACTGGCAGCCTGTCCGACACAGTACGTGGCCACCGGACAACTGAGAATCTGCATGGTGTCGTAGATGGCCAACGTGGCCACGACGTCGCCGCCAGGGGAATTGAGGTAAAAATGGATCATCTTGCGGCGATTCTCGCTTTGCAGGTAGAGCAGCTTCATCACCACTTCGTTGGCATTGCCCGTGTAGATCTCTCCCTGCAGAAAGACGATCCGGTTTTCCAGCAGCAGATCCCCCAGCGTCAACTGCCGCTGACGCTGATAGTTCTGGTAGCTGTACGATTGAACAATTCGGCCTGGATCCAGGTTCATACGCGCGGGTTCCTTTGTGCTGAGCTTCACTAGCGAGGCTGCAACAGAAGTCCGGCCGCAACCGCCACGTCCGTGGACAGGTCGCGAG
>JALSIV010000132.1 GCA_026989685.1 Pirellulaceae bacterium
TGAGCGATCTGCTCGGTGGAAACGCCGGAGAGGGCGGCAATCGGTTTGTCGGTTACAAACACCCAACGATCTCGCTCGAATTCTCCGCTGGTATCGACATCGACAATCCCCGGCTCGCGCTTCATCCGTTGTTCCACTTGGTGAGCCACATCGACCAATTCGGAATAGGTTGCATGAGCCGGTCCGTAGACTTCGGCCGTGATCGTGGCGATTACCGGCGGGCCGGGCGGTACCTCGACGATCTTGATCGTCGCCCCCATTTCCTTGGCGATCCCTTCCAGTGGTTTCCGCAATCGAAGAATGATCTCGTGCGACTGTTGCCGGCGATGATCCTTGTGCACCAGATTCACGCGGATATCGGCCAGATTGCTGGCTTGCCGAAGATAATAGTGCCGAACCATGCCGTTGAAGTCCATCGGAGAGGCGGTTCCCACGTAGACTTCGTAGTCCTTCACTTCGCGAACCGTTTGCAGGAAGTCGCCGAACCGCCGAGCTACGGCATCGGTCCGTTCCAGTGTCGTACCCTCGGGCATGTCGATCACGATCTGAAACTCGTTCTTGTTGTCATACGGCAGCATCTTCAGCGGTACGGCTCGATAGAGCGGCAAGATCATGGCGATCATCAACACGGCCAACACGCCGCCCAGTACTCCCCAGGCCGCCCAACGACGGTCGAGGATGGGAGCCACCATGTACTTGGTGAGGCGATACAGTGGGCTGCGCGTGACGTCATACGGTTCCTCCTCCTTCCGGCCGTAGGTTCCCCGCAGAGCCACCATCGCCAGCCAGGGGGTGACCAGAAAAGCCACCACGGTCGACAACACGACGGTAAGGGGGACATTGAGCGCCATCGGCGCCATGTAGGGGCCCATCATCCCGGTGATGAACGAAAGAGGCAGGAAGCTGGCGATCACGGCCAGCGTCGACAGGATCAGAGCGGGCCGAACTTCCTGAATGGCCTTGAGGACCGCCTGCCGAGGTGGCAGGATCCGCATGGCGAAATAGCGCGCGATGTTCTCCACGTCCGTGATCGGATCGTCGACCAGCAGCCCCAAGGACAAGATCAACGCGAACATGGTGACCCGGTTGATCGTGTATCCTACCAGCAGATTGAAGAACAAAGTAAAGGCATAGCAAACGGGAATGGCGATGGCGATGACCAGAGCGGGCCGCCAGCCGATCACGATGCCGATCAGACCCACGACGGTGAGCACGGCGACGACGAGTCCTTCTACGAGCTCTCCCACTTTTTCGTTGGCGGTCACGCCGTAATCGCGAGTAATCCGGCACTCGACGCCGTCCGGCAAATGAGTCTGCCGCAATTCGCGCAGCCGCTTCTTGGCGCTTTCGGCCACCCAGACGGCGTTGGCCCCCTTGCGTTTGGCGATCGCGATATGGACGGCCGGCAACACTCCGAGACCGCCTTCGGCGAGTTTTCGCTCCCGCTCGGTGGCCGACGGGCCGAATCCGATCCACGTGTAACTGCGTGGTTCCTCGGGGCCGTCGATCACTTCCGCCACATCGCGCAGATAGACCGGCCGACCTTCGTGGACATTGACCACCAGTTCTTCCAATTCCCTGGCATCGCGCACAAAGATACCGGCATCGACCTGGATTTCCCGGTCTTGTTGTTCGAACGCCCCGCTGCGAAGTTCGAAGTTGCTGGCTTGCAGACTGCGTGCGACCTGCAAGATCGACGTATTGCGCGACGCGAGTTGCTGGGGATCGAGGATCACGCGGATGCGTCGCGCTCGTCCGCCGACGACGGTCACTCGGTTGCTGTCCCCGATCGCTTGCAGCTCGTGTTGGATCTCCTCGGCGATCCGATGCAGCTCGTGGTCGCCGTAGCGCCGCGGATCCTCGGAGTAGAGTGTGGCAATGACGATCGGAACGTCGTCGATCTCCAGTGGTTTGACCACCCAGGACTGGACACTCGGTGGTACCTGATCGAGGTTGGCCTCCAGCTTGGTATAGAGCTTGACCAGCGAGGCTTCCCGGTCCTCTCCGACGTAAAACCGCACCGTCAGCACACAGCCGCCGGGACGGGACATGGCGTACACATATTCCACGCCATCGATTTGATTGAGCAGTTTCTCCAGCCGCTTGGCGACGCGCTCATCCACTTCTGCCGGTGTGAGCCCTGGAGCCTGCACCATGATGTCGGCCATCGGCACCACGATCTGCGGCTCCTCTTCGCGCGGCAGCAGCCACAGGTCGATCACTCCGATGGCCACGGCCATCACAATGATCATCACTGCGACGTCGCCTCGCAAAAAGACTTCTACCAGCCGAGTCAGAAAGGACGTATCGAGGGCGGAAGCATGTTGTGGCTTGAGTTCCGGCATGGTGCTCTTCGCTGGAAAGCATGGATGTCATTTTCGATACAACACGACGCGTTCGTCGGCCTCGAGTCCGCTCAGCACCTCCAGGCGCCCGGGTAAGCCGAACCGCCCGGTCTTGATCAGCCGCCGCTCCAAGGTACCGTCGTCACGAATCACGTCGACGAACTCGAGTTGTCCCACTCGAATGACGGCATCCGCAGCCAGACAGAGATGCCGTCGCTTTCCGGCCGGAATAAACAGCCTCGCCACCATTCCCTCATACAGGTCATCCCGCTTGGGCAAAGAGACCTTGACCAGGAACGAGCGGGACGGCGCATCGGCCTGCGGGACGATTTCGACAATCGGCGACTCGAATTCCTGATCCAGCGCGTCGATGCGGACCCGCAGCGATTCGCCCACTTTCAGCTTCATCGCCAGTGTCTCGGGAACCGGCGCCTCGACTCGAAGCGATGCGGCGTCATAGAGAATCAACAGCGGCTTTCCCGGTTGAGCCAAATCGCCGGGTTCGGCCAGCCGATCGACCACACGCCCACTCTTGGGAGCGCGGATCTGCGTATAGGAGAGCATCACCAGGGCTTCCTTTAGTGCTTCTTCGGCTCGGCGCCGATCGGCATCGGCCACGGTCAGTGTGCGTTGTGCTCGGTCGTAGTCGGCTCGAGCTACCGCGCTTTGTTCAAACAACGCCTTGATGCGGTCGAACTCGCGTTTGGCTTCGCTGTACGTCGCCTCCGCTGCAACCACCGCTTGTTCGGCTTGGCGACGGCGCGCCTGGAGGTCGGCGTCGTCCAGCCGCACCAGCAAGTCGTTCGCCTCCACTTTGTCGCCGGCTCGGACGGTGATCTCCTCAATGGTCGCCAGCACCTTGGCGGCGATGATCACGCGATTGGCCGCCTTGAGTGTTCCCACGACTTCGTGGTAGTACTCCTTCTCCACTTCGTGGACCAGGTCTTCCGGCAACGATTCGGGTTTATGCCGCACCGGCTGAGCGACAATCCCCGGCTCGACCTTGTGCTCGAACATTCCACCCAGCCAAGCGATGACCAGGATCAATACGACGACGCCCACCAGCAGCGGGATCGCCTTAACCGCCAGATGCCAAACCCGCTTTCCCCAACCGCTCGCCCGCATCACTGATTTCCTTTCGGTGTCTTGAAGCGAGATCCGATCGAACGGCCGCGTTACGGCCGATTCCGCCCTCTACCCTCAGCCGGCTGCTCATCACCAGCGTCCGATCGACTGTCGCGTGGAGACTCCACGCACGCGCCCGACAGTCACGTGGAAACGCCCATCGAAGGCAGGATCCATCGATTGACCACCACCCAGGCTGCCAGAGCGGCCACGATGAACAGGAGTTGACGCCACATGCCAATGTTCTCCGATCAAATAGGGCTCAGCCGGCCGGTGCCAGTTTGGCGAGTCCTCGGACCTTTTGCTCCAGGACCGGCTGAGGGGGCACTCCCACCACTCGGTCGACCTCGTTGCCACCAAAGAAGAAAACCAGCGTCGGAACACCCGACACCCGGTACTGGCTTGCCAATTCGGGCGACTCGTCGATGTTCACTTTCACCAACTGCACGTTATCACCATAACGCTCGGCCATCTGATCCAACAGCGGGGCCAACATCCGGCAGGG
>JALSIV010000133.1 GCA_026989685.1 Pirellulaceae bacterium
CTCCGTTGACATCGGCGACAACGATCTGCCGGCCGATCCCGGCATCGTCATCGGCCAGGTAGGGGACAAATTCGACGCCCTGTTCTCCCCGCACGAGTTTGAACCAGTAAACGACCGCGCCCGCATTCCACATCGGACTTTTGGTGTGGTGCGACCAGAATGTCTTGCCGGTCACGATGTCCTTGAGTCCGTCGCCGTCGATGTCGGCGAGTTGCACACTGTGCAACTCGGTGAACACCACACCATACGCGTTTTCCTCTCGCCGCCGCCCCATGATCAAGTGACGCCGAAACGTGATCTCGTTATCCTGGCGGATCTGTTCGAACCAGGCCAAACCGAACGCATGGGCTTGCAGACTGGTGACCACGTCCCCATCTCCATCGCCGTCGACGTCCATCACGTGCATCTCGGCTCCACCCGCCTTGGCGAACACGAATGGATGGAAGGACCAGGTGGCGTCCGCCTGGGCAGGTTGTTCGAACCAACCGTCTCGCACCAGGATGTCCAGGCGGCCGTCGCCGTTGATGTCCCCCGCCCCGAGACCGTGGCCGAACGGTCGAGGAGCCGGACGATCGGAGATGGCGTGGAAGGTCCATTTCAAGGGTGAGTCCGGAGCGTAGGTCGCGTATCCGTAGCGTTTGTTTTGCGAACAGAGCAGATCCGGCCGGCCATCGCCGTTGATGTCGACCAACTGAGGAGCCTCGTGGGAAACCTCGCCGAGCACCTGGTGCTTGGGCCAGTGGCTCGACCAACCATGCGGCCCGGGGTTTTCATAGAGGATCGCGGGGGTGCCCGGAAATCCGGCCGTGAGCACATCCGGTCGACCATCCTGAGTGAAATCGTAGATCCAAGCAAAGAAGTGGTTGGCGTATCGCTGGCGTGGCTGCGCCTCGGCGGGAAAGATCTCGTGTTTCGTTTTCCAATCGGGGCCGGCATACCAATAAGGGCCGTAAACCACATCCGCGTGCCCGTCCCCATTGAGGTCACCCGTTGCGATACCCTCGGAATAGTAAACGTCCGTCAGTTGATGTCGCTGAAACAGGTCAGCGACCAGAGATTCGGCATGCGCAGGCGCCGCGGTGAAGAAAGCTACGGGTACCAGTAACGATCCGAGTACGATGCAGTAGGCGATTCGCACGGATAGTCCCTCCGGTATCGAGTTCGATCGTGATTCCCTGTGCCGAGACGGCCCGCCCATCTGGTGCTCTAGTCTAGATGCTCTCGCGGTGGATGTCTTCAGGTTCCCGATGTTTTGAGCGATCGATTCGGCCCGACAAGTAGATGTCGCCGGACAGTGCGGTGAACTGGGGCTGGACCAGTTCGAAGGCTTCGCAGATTCCCGCCACGCCCACCCCGCCGACGGCAGACGGCGCCTGCTCTCCGCCGATGATCTTCGGTGAGACGAAGACATGGACTTCGTCGACACTTTGAGTGTCGAAACAGGTGCCGAGCACCCGGGCTCCACCTTCGACCAGAATCTGAGTCCACTCGCGGCGTCCCATCTCGCGTTGCAGGCCCTCCCAAAACTCGAGGCGATCGGCCGAGTCGGATCTCCAGATCTGGCAACCGGCCGACTCAAGAGCGCCGATGCGTTCCGGCTCGGCCTCCGGCCCGACGGCGACCAGCACCGGCACGTCGTGCGCGGTTCGAACGAGTCGGCTTTCCAGCGGCAAGCGCGCGCGGCGGTCGAGAACGACGCGCGTGGCCGTGCGCGGTCCCGGCGGTCGAGCGGTCAGTCGGCAGTCGTCGGCCAGCACGGTCTCGATGCCCACCACGATCGCATCGACGCCACCTCGCAGCCGGTGCCCACGCTCCCGGGACTCGGGAGAAGAGATCCACTTCGAATCGCCCGTGCGCGATGCCAGATGCCCGTCGAGCGTCATGGCCCACTTGGCGATCACCCACGGGCGGCCGGTTTGGATCAGCTTGGCGAAGGGGGCCACGAGGCGCAGGCACTCGTCTTCAAGTACGCCCACGGTGACGTCGAGGCCGGCGGCGCGGAGGCGGTCAACTCCGCGGCCATGGACCTGAGGATTGGGATCCAGGCAGCCGATGACGACACGGCTTACGCCGGCGCGAATGAGCGCCTCGGTGCACGGCGCGGTCTTCCCACGATGGCAACACGGTTCGAGCGTGACCACGCAGGTCGCCCCGGCCGCCTCCGCTCCCGACTGCTCCAACGCCTCGACTTCGGCATGGGGGCCGCCAAAGCGGCGATGGCGGCCCTGCCCAACGACTCGCCCATCCTTCACCAGCAGGCAGCCGACCATCGGGTTGGGTTCCACCTGTCCCCAGCTCTGCCTGGCCAGTTCGAGAGCCTGCCGCATCCATTGACAAAGCTCCCGGTAGTCTCGATCGGACGGCCGTTGCGACATCGACGATGGTTCCATCGCGGTTGGCGGGAAAGGAGGCGGTGGGCGACTCACGGGAGACGCGCGGACAGGCCGGTCTTCCGGCACCAGGCTGTAACCCGTGGCGTTCCCCACGCAACAGGCTCAAGGCAGGGGAAGTCCAGACGGCCGTTTCGCTACAGGCTCTGGAACTTTCCGAGCCTGCAACACTACCTGCCGTATCACTCCCGAAACTCGGATAGGCTGCTTGTCGCGTCGGGTTGGGTGACAGACTCGTCATCTTACCGATCCGGAACCGATCGGCCAACAGGCGGCATGCCGGGCGAGTGCCTGCATGACAGGATTGCTAGGCTTTGGTACGCGATTTGCGAGTGCCGGTTTGTTGGCGCTGGCGGCGTTCCCAGAAGGCCGCAAGCGGTTCCGTCTCGCTGAGCCGATCGTGGCCGTTTTCGAGTGGGTTGTCAGCAGGAACACTCGGCGATCATTCACCCCATCGTACTCGTGCTCGTGATCGTACTCGTGATCGTACTCGACGCCTCCATTGCCGTGTGCCACAGCTTCCTCACAAGGAGCCGCAAAATCGAAGGAAAAACCGAAATACTCCATCGCCGGGTGGCAAACATCCCGCCGATCATGATCGAAGAGCGGTTCGGCGACTGCGATGTACTTTTCGATTACGAGTACGAGTACGAGTACGAGTACGAAAGTAGGGGTGGCCGACTCGCGAGACGTCGGCCGCAAGGCTGGAGGCGGGAAACCGGAGGCTGCAGGGGCGGTGGTGACAATCGGAAGCCGGTGCCGGATCGCGCACGGTTTCGTGCCGGAGGTTCAGACGGAAACGCGGCGGGTCGCCGAGGCTGCGGAAATGGATCCGCCCCGATCGTCTATTTCTTCAGAGCCTTGAGCATCTCCACGATTTCGTCGGCGACCCGTTCTCCGGTGCCGACTTCCGCATCGCTGTGAAGCCCCATCCACGTTTGGTATCCACCCAGTGCGTGTGCCTCCCGATCGGGAAGATAGCCGATCCAGTCATTGGAGAGTTCAGCGACATAGGTCCGTTCGAAGGGAGAGCGTTGTTTGATATCCAGTCCGAGCACGGTGAAGTACTCGGCAGGGACGCCGACGATGGCCACATCGCCGATCCGCATCACCTGCAGCCAGGTTTCCCGCTGCTGTCCCTGAAGTGGTGCCAGCTTCTTGCGCATTTTACGGAAGACCTCGATCGTCGAGTCGGCTCGGGCGGGTGCCCACTTCCGGCAATAAGAGACCACTTTACGATCCTCGGTCTGCTCGTCGAATCGGCGCACAGTGAACGTGAACCGCCGTTTGATCGACGCGACCTGATCCACGGGTCGGACATCAGCCTGGCGATACGCATCGCGCACGACGATCTTGAGCCGTTTGACCGCTTCGGCTGCCGGCACCGACAGGTTGTGGGTGGAAGGGAACCCGAAATCGGGCGTGAGCATTGCGGGCGCCGAAGCTATTGACAAAAGGACGTCACCAGTCGGCAGAAGTCGTCTTCTCGCTCATAGGGCACCATGTGCCCGCACTGGGGAAGTATCGTCGTTTCCGCCTGCGGAATCCGCTCGGCAAGCCACTGGGCGTACCGGGG
>JALSIV010000134.1 GCA_026989685.1 Pirellulaceae bacterium
CCGGTCAAGGGGATTTGAAATTCCGGCGCGGCTCCGCTAACGTAAGGCCAGACGATATCCCGCCTCAGCCGCCTCGAGAGGTGCCGCTGGCCATGTGAGATCTGCCGCCCGATTGTCAGGCTTGGCGGGTCCACTCGGATTGAAGATGAGATTACAGGAGATGCTCGAATGAAACGCCGAACCACCCGTCGTGAGTTTGTCAAGGTCACTACTGCCGCGAGCGCCGGTTTCTTCGTGGCAGCCGGAACCACTCAGGCACTGAGCAACTCGGCGAATGAGCGTCCCAACGTCGTCTGCATCGGCATCGGTGGCAAAGGGGGCAGCGATTCGAGCAATGCCGCCAAGTTCGGCAACGTGCTGGCGATTTGCGACGTGGATCGTGGGCGACTGAAAGCCAAAGGACAGGCCGAAGGCTTCAAGAGTGCCGAACAGTTCACCGACTACCGCGAGCTTTTCGAAAAATATGGCAAGGGCAAGGTCGAAATCGCCACGGTCAGTACGCCCGACCACATGCACGCGCCGGTCACGCTGCACGCCATGCGTCTGGGGATCAGTTGCTACACGCAAAAGCCGCTGACTCGCACCATTTATGAAGCTCGTCTGCTCGCCCGAGTCGCCAAAGAGACGGGTGTTTGCACGCAGATGGGAAATCAGGGCACGGCACTCGATTCTTCCCGCGAAGCGATCGCCCAACTCAAGGCGGGAGTACTGGGAACCCTCAAGGAAGTCTACGTCTGGTCGAACCGGCCGGTGTGGGCTCAAGGCCCGAACCGCCGAATGACCATGGAACGCTACGCTGCCCAAGCACGCGAGCAAGCGGGAGACCGGGCCGACAAGATCATCGAGTTGATGAAAAAGAAGATCGCCAAAGATCTCGAGAATCTGGATTGGAAGAGTTGGCTGGGAGTGGCTCCGCAGCGGGAATACTGGCCGGGACTGTACCATCCGTTCCAGTGGCGCGGTTGGTGGGACTTCGGCAGTGGTGCGTTGGGCGACATGGCCTGCCATCAAGTCACCGTCCCCTTCGCCGCATGCGGCCTGCGCGATCCGGTCTCCGTGGTGGCCAAGACGACGGGACACGATTACGACAGTTTTCCGGCCAGTTCGATCATCGAGTTCCAGTTTCCCGAAACGTCGGAGCGACCGGCCATTCCTTTCTGGTGGTATGACCGCAAGGGCAACAAGCCGCCGATGGAAGTATTCAGCAAATGGGGTATCGACAAGGTTTCCAACAGCGGCGTGTTGATTGTCGGAGAGAAGGGCGCGTTCTACAGCAGCGACGACTATTGCGGCCGGTATGAACTGCGAGGTTGCAGCAAGGTTCCGGTCGACTATGAGAAAGCCGTCAAGAAGGGCAGCAACGACGTCAACAACATGTACGAACTGTTCCGAGCCGTGGCGGCCGGCGATCCCATGATCTGCCATTCGAATTTCATCGATCGCGCGGGACCGCTCACCGAGACGATCCTCCTGGGCAATCTCGCCGTCTGGGCGGCTGCCAAGGGTGGTGAAGGCGGCGCCATGGGCGATTGGGGCGAGAAGATCGAGTGGGATGCCCGGAACCTGAAGGTGACCAATCTCAATTCGCTCAAGACGCCGGGAGTCGCCGGATTGATCAAGCCGAAGTATCCTGCCGGGTACCAGTTGGATGCGACCGTCTGACCGGGAATGCGGCTCTCAGATCCCAGATGGTTCGGCGAGTCGGGATCGGCGAGGAATCCGGTCTCCCCTTGTTCGGTCGCGCCGAGGTGGTACACGACGTTTTCGATCGATGGGCACGCTCGCGATGTCGAGTGCCGGCGCCGTGCGCCGTTTCCGCCCTCGGTCTTCACGGATAACCGGAGAATGATCAGACGATGAGTGGTTACCGCTTGGCGGGGTTGCTGGTAGCACTGCTCCTGGGTGTCTTGTGTGCGGGGTCCGCAGGTTGCCGTCCGGCCGACCGCACGAAGTCGGAGGGTTCGGCCCAGTCGCCTCCTTCGCCGCCTGCCGACAAGGCTCGCACGGCAACGGCTGCTGCAGCCGATGTCGAGGCGGCCAAGCGGTTGCTGGAGGGACTCCGTGGGGCGGCCTCCTATCGGATCGTTCCCGACAACGTGATGGTGGAGATCGTGATCCGCGACGGCGCGGGCCTGAAACCCGAAGACATCGCTTTGTTCGGTCGCCTGACCGACTTGGAGACCTTGCAGATTTTCAATTACCGGCAGCTGGATGATGACTCGGCGGCTCAGTTGTCGAACTTGAAAAACCTCCGATCGCTGGCTTTGACCAATTCCGTCATCGGAGATCCGACCGTCGAAATGATCGCCGGCTCGTTTCCCCTGCTTCATACGCTCGACCTTTCCTCCAACACCAACATGACCAACCGGGTGATGCAAGTGATTGCCCGCCTGTCGAACCTGGAGCGTTTGACGTTGGTGCAGAACCGATTCAATGACTTGGGAACGATGCAGTTGGAGAAGTTGAAGAAACTGCGGTTTCTCGACCTGCGAGGCAACATGGAAGCGGGCGACATGACGCTGAGTGTTGTGGGACAGTTGCCGGCACTCGAAGTATTCAAGCATCGAAGCACGACGGTCACCGACATGGGGATCGAAGAACTCAAAGAGACCAAGACACTCCGCGCCTTTTTGATGCAGGACTTCGGCATCACCGGAGCCTCGGGGCCTCATTTGGCGGAGATTTCCACTTTGCGCGAACTGGAAGTGTTCCGTTGTCCGTCGTTTTCGTCCGACGGAGTGCTGGCACTCAAAGGAATGCCGCTGACACGTCTCCAACTTCGCGACTTGCCGGTGATCGATGATTCGGCGATGGCCGTGTTCGAGGACCTGCCGGAGCTGAGGCGACTTTACTTGCACGAGAACGATTCGATTACCGACGCAGGACTCCAGAGTCTGGCCAATCTGAAAAAACTGGAGATCATCGACTTGTGGGCGCTGCCGCAGGTCGGAGACGGGACGATCGAAGTGCTGGCAACGCTGCCCAAACTGCGCGAGCTGTCGGTAAGGACGACGGGAGTGACCGATGCTGCCGTCGAGACCATTCTCAAGATGGAACGACTCGAGTCCCTGGTGTTCAAGGATAACGGTTCGGTGAGTGCCGAGGCGGTCCAAAAGCTGAAGGCTCGCCAGTGGAAGAAACTGGACTTGGGGCAGTGATCGGAAGCGCGGTGGGGGATGCGTCCTGGCCGGCGCCGTTGGTGAAACCGGAAGGGAACCTGCGATGACAGACCGCATTTTGATGCCGCTGGGAGACGCTACGGAGGCACTCGATACGTTCTACCCCTTTTTCCGACTACAGGAAGCCGGCTATCGGGTCGACGTGGCGGGTCCCGAAGCCCGGCTGTACCACACGGTGCTGCACGAGATTCCCCCCGATTCGACCATTCCCTGGGACATCACGCAGGAGCGTCCAGGCTACTTTATCCGAGCGGACATCGCGTTTCGCGATGTCGATCCGGATCACTATGCGGGCATGTTTATTTCGGGGGGGAGAGCCCCCGAGTACTTGCGGTACGACGCGGACCTCTTGAGGATTACGCGAGCGATTGCCGAACAGGGCAAGCCGATTGCCTGTGTCTGTCATGGGATCGAGATCCTCACGGCGGCGGACGTGATCCAAGGGCGAACCGTCACCACCGTGGCCAAGTGCGCTCTGGATGCCCGTCAGGGTGGTGCCGAATACGTCGACCGCGAATGCGTGTGCGACGGCCAGTTGGTGACGGCGCGCACTTGGCACGACAATGCTCCGCTGATGCGCGAGTTTCTTGCCATGCTTGCGCAGCAAGACACCAGGAAGTGACCATGCAGCCGCTGGGAGTACTGGAAGCGAGTTTGTACGTGGACGATCTGGCGGCTGCGGAGGCGTTTTATTCCGAGGTTTTGGGACTTGAGTTTCATCGTCGTCAGGAGGGACGCCACGTCTTTTTCCGCTGCGGCGGTACGATGGTGTTGCTGTTTCACCCCGCATCGACCAACGATGAGGATGAGGAAGTTCCCCGGCATGGCTGCAAAGGGCCGGGGCATCTGTGCTTTGCCGTCGAACCGAGTACGCTTGCGGCGTGGCGCGATCGACTCCAGTCGAAAGGAGTAGCGATCGAGCAGGAGATCGATTGGCCTCACGGAGGATACTCGATCTACTTCCGCGATCCGGCCGGCAACAGCCTCGAATTGGCAACACCGTCGCTGTGGCAGTCGGACGCGTAGCCGACCGAGCTTGCTTCAGGCTGGATTCGATGCGCACCCAATTGAGGCAAGTGTTGGTATGGCCCCCGGGGGCTCCGATTTCAATGGTCGGCCGACCGTCTGGCACATCGACCGTTGGAGACGGCGTATTTTCAGCGGTCGCGGCGGCGGTAGGAGTCGGCGTCGAAGCCACTTGGCAATAGGAAAGGAGCCTACCTATAATGCCACACGCTTGGGCCTGTGTCGATGATCGGTGTCCGAGCGCTGCGCCGGATGGGTGGCCGAGCGGTCGAAGGCGGCAGTCTTGAAAACTGCTGTACCCTTGCGGGTACCCCGGGTTCGAATCCCGGCCCATCCGCTGGTTCCCTCATTCCTGCTTGACAAAGAAGCGTTCGTTCTTTTCTGTGTACCGATTGCGCAGCTCGGCGTAGAACTGAGGAGCCGAGAGGGGGACTCGCCGGCCGGTTTCGAGCAGCCATGCCACCAGCCGGTTGAACAGCCGGTAATCCTGCCGCTCGTCGAATTGACGCGGATCCTGAGCGGGATCGAGAGGCAACTGCATCAGTCGTGAGTCGACGAAGTCCCAGATCTCCGCTTCGCTCGCCGGTTCGGCGTGGCCGACCGCGATGGCCAGACGGGGTTTGAAGGCAGAGACGATCAGATCTTGTTTGACCGTCCCTGGGTTGGTCACCTGTTTGAACGTTCCCAGTTTCTTGTCGAGTGTGCGGACATCGGCGATTACAAAGCCGGCCGAGCAGAGTGCCTGCTGCAGTGCGTCCCACACGTGAGGTTGCGTGTGGTGGAATTCCACCGTGATCCATTTGCCTGGTTTGAGCACGCGGAAGTACTGGCGAAAGCACCATTTCATCAGATGAGCGTAGTCCTCGGGCGATTTGCCTTGCACTCGGGTTTCGATGGCTTCCTCGGAGCGGTGCGTGAGCACGCCCAGCCAGCTTTCCCACAGCAGGTTCAGTTCAGAATATGCCAGGTTGCCCCCGAACGGCGGGTCGGTGAAGATGTAGTCGACCGACTCATCGGGAAGCAACAGTCCCGAGAGCGATCCGCAGATCACTCGGTTGTCCGCCTGGATCGTCTCGAGCGCCTTGGCGATTTTTTCCGATTTGTTGCGATAGGCGATCAGCGGATTGGACTCGGCGACCAGAGAGCCGACGTAGAGCGTGCCGCTGAGGGGATTGTAGGGAAAGGTGACGGCCGGCCGGTACCGGTTGAGTTTCGATACGTTGACGAGCTGGCTGGTGAACCAAAGCAGCAGCGGTGGTTCACTGTCGCACGCCTCTCGCATGGCGGCCAGACAACGGAGATTGCGAGGCGTGTAGAAGTGATGAATGTGGGTTATCCCGCGTCGATCATTGCGCCGCGTTTCCCGTCCGAGAAACAGACGGTCTTGCGGATACCACCGATCGACGCGGAAGCGGCCCAGTTGTTCGATCAGAGCCCGATCCCACGCATCGGCGCGCTTGCGGTATCGCTTGCCCCGATACTGGTAGTGAACCCATACAGGAGTCGTGCGATGCGTGTGTGGGGTCTCGCAAAGGGTCTCGTGACTGCAGCGAACCGCGGTCAATTCGCGTTTGCGCAAGAGTGCGCCGCAGTGCAGGCAAGCGAACCGATCCGCCACTTTGCCGCTTTCGCTGTCGACGGCCGCATCGGCGAAGACAAACTCGCGGCGGCAGTGGGGGCACTCGAAGACCTCGGACCAGCCGATCATCCCGATGGTGCCGAACGGAACGCCTTCGGACCGCATGTCGCGTATCATTTGCGCTAACGAAGGGATGTCCTCACACTGCAGCAATCGCCGAGTATACGAGCGTAGCTGGTCCTGCCGCGAGGCCGGATCGTTGCTGGTTTCGGTGGGTTGGGAGTGGACGGTCCAGTACATCCAACCGAGCTGTTCCTCGAGCCGGTCGAGGATCGAGTGGGCTTTCGAGCGGAATTGCTGCGCGTCGTGAGGCGAATTGTAGACCGAGGCGATCAGGGTGGCGGCGGGAGACAGATCAAGCAACACGGCATGGCGGATGCCCAGGCGGGTTTCGGGAGCCGTGGCGGCCGTTGTGGCGGGGGCCGACGACTCCGTTTTCCGGTCGCCGGCGCATGTCAGGCGGCCGTCCGCGTGGATGTGGTATCCCAGCGCCTCGACTTCGCGACGATCTCCGCACAGCGCGGCGGCCACACCGGTCATTCCCGTACCGCAGAATCCGTCGAGTACCACATCGCCGGGCTGCGTGTAGTGCAAGATGTAACGCATGATGGCGCGATGGGGAACTTTGGTGTGATAGGAGTGCGCGTTGTAGATCACATGTCCCTTGCCTTCACTGACGTCAGCGCTGAGTGGAGCGACCGCCGGGAATTCAGGTGAGTGCGACGTATGTGCGTCATGTCCACGGGGGAGACTTTCGTCGGACGTGCCGGCGACCCACGGATTCGGGCCGAAGATGATGCGGGGCGGGGTAGACAGTTGGGCGAGTCGCTGCCACTCTCCCAAAGGAAACCCGACCGCGTCGCAGAACAGCCTCCACATCGTGGTGGGTTGGTCGATGTCGCCGGCCAGCTCGCTCATCCGTTCGGCCAGGTACCGAAGAGTCCCACCGTCGGGCGGTGGATCAACGGGCCAGCATGTCTGCAACTGCGAGCAGCACTGCTCGACCGAAGTGAACCGGTGCGCCAGCAGCTCGGCTTGGAGGGATTGCCATGCTGCGATGAGTTGCCGGCGGTGGTCGAGTTGCAGGGGAGTGCTCTGTTTCAATTGACCGGACACCGCAGCGGTTCTCCTCGCAGGCCCGCGATCAAGTTGTCGGCGGCGATTTCGGCCATGCCGTTGCGGCTTGCGACGGTAGCGCTGGCGATGTGAGGGCAGACCGTGCAATTGGGAAGTGCGAGCAGCGGACTGTCCGGTGCGATGGGCTCGGGATCGGTCACGTCGAGTCCGGCAGCGAAGATCTGGCCGCTGCGAAGTGCCTCGGCCAGATCGGATTCGCAGTGGATGGGGCCTCGAGCCGTATTGACGAAGATGGCCGTCGGTTTCATTTTCTCAAAGGCGCCGGCATGGAACATTCCTCGCGTCGTTTCGTTCAAGTCGGTGTGGATCGATACGAAGTCGGATTGAGTCAACAACTCGTCCAGCGAGACTTGTCGTGCATTCAGTTCACGCTCGGCTTCCTCGTTGGTGTGTCGATCGTGATAGAGAATATTCATTTGCCAGCCGAAGTGGCAGCGGCGTGCCACGGCGGTGCCGATCCGGCCCATGCCGACGATTCCCAGTGTGCGGCCGATGAGATCCTGGCCGATGTAGCCCAGCGGTTCCCAGGTCTTCCATTTTCCGGCGCGCACATCGTCGACAGATTCGACGATCCGCCGCGCCGCTGTGAGCATGAGAGTTACGGCCATGTCGGCCGTGGCATCGGTGAGTACTCCCGGCGTATTGCCGATTCGGACGCCTCGCCGAGTCGCCTCCGCCACGTCGATGTTGTTGTAGCCGACGGCAAAGTTGCTGACGACCTTGAGTTGTTCTCCGGCCGCGTCGAAAAACTCGGCATCGACCGTTTCGGTAAGTAACGTCAGTACGCCGTGGCACCCGGCGATCCGTCGCAGCAGTTCGGCGCGAGGCGGCGGGAGTTGCTCTTCCCACAGGTCGATGTCGGCCGCCATTGCGATCTTGTTCAAACCGATTTCGGGAATACGGCGAGTGATGAAGACCTTCATTCCTTGTGGTCTCCTCGCATTCGCAGCCGATCCTGCAGATCAGCCAGCAGCGAAGTCCGTTCCTCGAGCGAGCAGTTCTCGAGATCTGCCTCGGAACCGGGCTCTTCACCCAGTTGCTGACGCAGCAGCTCGATCTTGCCGATCAGCACTCCTTCTTTGCGGCCTGGCTTCAGACTCGGCTGGAGCCCCGGCTTAAGTCCCTGTTTCCGTGCTTCTTGCCGAGCTCCTTCAATAGCCCATAGGTAGTCTCCCTGGGCCTTTTCTCGCTGATCGTACATCATTCGGTCCTTTGTTTTTTCGCGAATCGATTCGGTAGCGGAAATCGCCTCCTGGAAATCGCTTCCGGGCAGCAATTTTCGCAGTTCGTCCGTTTCGTAACAGTCCGCACACAGCAGAAAAAATGCCCACTGCTCAATCGGCGAAACCTGCGAAATCGATGCTGCTTCCAGATTGTACTTCGTCAGCTCGACCGGATGTACCTCCACGGTATCGTGCAGGATCCGCTTGATTTCCAAAGCCATCATGGCCTCCTTGGCGTGAGAAGTCCCGGTTCCCTTTGTTTCCTGGTTGGATGCTATTGACAGTGTATTTTTGTTTGTATACATTAGTCAACTGATATTGCTTGCATTGTGTGGTTCTGTTCATTGGTTTTGGGTGTATTCAAGAGTTTGCATGTGTACGCACGATCACATTTAGTGGGGGTGCATTCGGATGGGGACTCGAGACCAGACGATCTCTCACCTGCGGGCTCAACTGGCAGCCATCGAGAAAGCGGGCTCGGGGGAGTCCGAGTCGCCGGAGGTGGTGTCGACCGGGTTTCCGCAGCTCGATCGGCTGTTGCCCGAGGGCGGATTGCGTCGGGGGTGGCTGGTGGAATGGCTGACCGAGCCGGGGAGTGGCGGTTCGCTGGTGGCTCTTTGGGTGGCTCATTGTTGCCTGGCCTCCCAATCGCCACCCGTATTGGCCGTGATCGATGCGATGGGCACGTTTCATCCGCCGGCGGTGATGGGTTGGGGAATTCCCGTAGAGGAGTTGTTGATTATTCGGCCGCAGAATGAGGCGGAGACCTACTGGGCTTGGGAAGAGGTGCTGCGAGCTCCGGTTTTCTCGGTGGTTTGGGGGGTTTTGCCTCGCTTGCCGATTCGCTGGCATCGTCGTTTCCAGTTGGCCTGCGAGGCGGGACGCGGTTGGGGAATGGTGCTGCGTCCGCCATCGGTGGCCGGTCAACCTTCCTGGTCGGCGGTGCAGTGGCGAGTCTCGCCCTTGCCGTCGCTCCCCGCCGATCCGCTGGCCATGCGACGTTGGCGGGTAGCGCTCGTGCGTTGCCGGGGGCGCATGGGATCGGTTTTGGGGGAAGGGATTGCGGAAATTGTGTTGCCCGGTGTGGATCCGGGAGAGGAATCGTCTCGAGAAACGTGAGGAGTTGCCGGAATGATTTCTGCTTCCCCGGAGAGAACTCGTCGCATTTTGTGTTGCTGGATGCCCAACTGGGCTTTGCAGCGCCGCCGTGAACAGCTCGCGGGACGCCATCCTGTGGTTTACCGCGGCGACCATCGTCGGGGGCGAGTGGTGGCCGGGACGTCGCGAGCCGCTGCGGCGTTGGGCGTTCGCCGAGGAATGCCGTTGGCCGAAGCGGAGAGCCTGTTGCCCGCCGACGCGGTTTTCCTGCCGGATGATCCTCGAGGAGATCGCCGGTCGCTGGAGCAATTGGCGATGTGGGCTCAGCAGTTCGCGCCGCAGATGGGCGTGGAGTTGCCTCCTCCCGGCGTATCCCGTGACTCCTTTTCTCCGGAAACGCTGATTGCCGATGTGACGGATGTGTGTCGCTACTTCGGCGGCGAGTGGAAACTGGTGCATCAGATGGCCGGCGGCATGGCGAAGCGGAAGTTGCGAGCTCGCATTGCGGTGGCGCATTCGCTGGGTGCCGCCTGGGGACTGGCTCATGCCGCCGAGGCCACTCCGGTGATTGCGCCGGCTTATCGCCCGCCGGCTCCCTTGCCGCGGATACTGGCCGATCTCCCCGTGTGGGCTCTTCGATTGCCTCCGTCGCTGGTTTCCTTGTTGCGAAGCCTGGGGCTGGAAACCGTCGGCCTGCTGGCATCGATTCCCCCTGAGTCGCTCAAGTTGCGATTGGATTCGCTGGTCGTCGAGCGGTTGGAACAGTTTTTGGGGTCGGCGGATGAATATTTCCCGGTGGTGCATGCGACGAGCGATTACTGTTGCGAAGTCAGGCTGGAGCCGCCGGTGACGTGCTGGGAGAGGCTCGAGCCGGTGTGGCGGGAGTTGGCGACGGAATTGGCCGCTCGGTTGGCCGCCGACCATCGCGGCGCTTTGAGACTCGACGTGGAGTTGGCGACATCCGAGGGGAGCTGCTCGCGCACGCTTTACTTCGCGCAGCCGTCGTGGGACGTGAGGAGGTGGGCCGAGTTGTGGCGATTGCAGCGGGAATGTCTGCCGGAAATCCAAGCCGTTTGCGCGCTGGCTCTTCGAGCGTCGATCACGGCTCGACCATCTCCGCGGCGCTCGCAAGTCCTCGTCGGTTGTTCCTGGAGGCTTGCGGATGAATCCGCCCACTGGAAGGCTCGGCAATGGGCGGCGGTGCTCGATCGCTTGGCGGCTCGATTGGGACACCAGGCCATCTTTCGGGCCCGTTTGTTGCCCGAGTGCGTTCCCGAGCGATCTTGGATCGCCGAACCCCCCACGCTACGGCCGCCCCGCTTGCGCCCTGCTCGTTGGTCTCGCTTGTTTCCCGGCACATTGCCGTTGACATTGCTTGGCAGACCGCACCCGCTTCCGCTGCAGTCGCCCGAGTTGCCTCGTGATTTCCAGTGGCATCGAAAAGTGGAGAAGGTGCGCCGCAGTTGGGGACCGAGGCAGATCGATGCCGGCTGGCACGAAGGAGCCGTTCTTTCCCGCGAATATTATCACTTGGAGACGGAGACGGGCCGGCGCTGGTGGGCGTTTTATTCCCGGACGAAGCGGCGATGGTACTTGCACGGGTGGGATGGGTGAGTCATGGATTCGCGAGTCTTGCTGCATTGCCAGAGCAACTATTCGTTTTTGCGGGCGGCTTCCTATCCGGATGAACTCTGTCGGCAGGCGGCCGAATACGGGTATGAGGCTCTGGCGATCACCGATCGGCATTCACTGGCCGGGATCGTGCAGGCTCATCAGGCGGCTCGCGAGCACGGCATCCGGTTGATGGTCGGCGCCGAAATTCGGACCGACGGTTTGCTCTGTCTCGTCTGGGCCCCCGATCGCTCCGGCTATGCCGCTTTGTGCCGCCTGTTGACTCGCGGCCATCTGGCGACTCGCCAAGGCGAGTGCCACTTCACGCTGGAGGACGTGTGTAGCGTGAGTTCGCGCTGCTTGGCGGCGATTGGGCTTCCCCAGGTCGGCGACCAGTCTTCGGTCGACAGGCTCCATCGGTTTCGCGAGGCGTTCGGTGAGCGAGGGGCTGTGGGAGTGGGTTTGCACCGAGGCGCCGATGATGCGCGCGTGGTCGAGTGGGCGAAAGAAATCGCCCGAAAGACCGGGCTGGCATTGTTGGCCGATGATGACGTCCGGTATCACTGCCCGGAGCGTTGGCCGCTCTGGGAAGTACTGGCGGCGGTGCGACGCGGGACGACGGTCGCGCAACTAGCGCATCACCGGTTGCCCAACACGACGTGGGCGCTTCCCGACTTGGCGACCCATCGGCGGCGCTGGCGACCGTTGCCGCAGGCGGTGGAGACGGCTCGGCAATTCGCGTCCCGCTGCCATTTTTCCCTGGATGAGCTTCGCTACGAGTATCCACTCGAGTTGGCTCCTCCCGGCATGACGCCCCTGGACTACCTGCAGAAGCTGACGTGGGAGGGAGCCCATCGCCGTTATCCTCGCGGTATTCCCGAAAAGGTGCGCCGGCTGCTCGAGCATGAACTGCGGTTGATCGGCGAATTGCACTATGAGGCGTATTTTCTCACGGTGTGGGATCTGGTGCAGTATGCGCAAAAGCGCGACATCCTCTGTCAGGGCCGGGGCTCGGCCGCCAATTCGGCCGTCTGTTATTGCCTCGGCATCACTGCGGTCGATCCGGAGCGAATGGACGTGTTGTTCGAGCGTTTTGTCAGTCGCGAACGGAACGAGGCTCCCGACATCGACATCGATTTCGAGCACGAGCGGCGGGAGGAAGTGTTGCAGTACTTGTACCGGAAGTACGGTCGAGAGCGGGCGGCCATGACCGGTGTGACGATTACTTATCAGCTTCGTTCGGCCATTCGTGACGTGGGAAAAGCGCTGGGACTGTCGTGGGACCGTGTCGATGTGCTGGCCAAGCAGGTGCAAGGATTCGCGCGGGATCCGCTGTTGGATCAACGGTGCCGGCAAGTCGGCATCGATCCCGAAGGTCGCGTGGGGAGACAACTGATCGCTCGCGTCGACGAGTTGATCGGGTTTCCTCGGCATCTGTCCCAGCACGTCGGCGGCATGGTGATCACTCGAGGACCTCTGTGCGAGATGGTGCCGATCGAGCATGCGGCCATGGAGAACCGTACGGTGATCCAGTGGAACAAGGACGACCTCGACGCTTTGGGGATTCTGAAGGTCGACTGTTTGGCCTTGGGGATTCTCACGGCGCTCCATCGCTGTTTCGATCTGATCGAGCGGCACGAGGGGCAGCATTGGGAGCTCCCTACGATTCCGCCGGACGATCCTCGCGTTTATGAAGCGATTGGTCGGGCCGATACGATCGGCGTGTTTCAAATCGAAAGCCGGGCTCAGATGAGCATGCTGCCTCGTTTGAAGCCTCGCTGCTATTACGATCTGGTCATCGAAGTGGCCATTGTGCGTCCCGGTCCCATTCAAGGGCAGATGGTTCATCCCTACTTGAGACGCCGGGCCGGCGAGGAAGAGGTGACGTATCCCAACGCCGCGATCCGGGCCGTTTTGGAAAAGACGCTGGGCGTTCCCATTTTTCAGGAGCAGGCGATGAGACTGGCGATGGTGGCCGCCGGTTTTACCCCCGGAGAGGCCGACCAGTTGCGCCGGGCGATGGGAGCCTGGCGACGCCCCGGACTGATGGATGCGTTCCAGCGGAAACTGGTCGAGGGGATGTTGGCGCAAGGGCTTTCACGGGAGTTTGCCGAGCAGGTCTTTCAGCAGATTCGCGGTTTCGGTGAATACGGATTTCCCGAATCGCACGCAGCCAGCTTCGCTCTGCTGGCGTACGCCTCCGCCTGGCTGAAGTATCATTATCCCGCTGCCTACACGGCCGCCTTGCTCAACAGTCAACCGATGGGCTTTTACGCGCCGGCTCAATTGATCGACGATCTGAAACGCCACGGTGTGGAGGTGAGGCCGGTGGACGTCAATACCAGCCAGTGGGATTGCACACTCGAAACCGTCGGCTGCTCGAGCCGGGCTGCATCATCTGGTTCCCACGCTCTGCGACTGGGGTTCCGCCTGGTACGCGGTCTCTCCGAAGCGGCGGTGGAACCCTTGTTGACGGCTCGCCGGGATGGACCGTTTCGCTCGGTCGGTGACTTGGCTCGGCGGACCGGATTGCCCTCTGCAGTTCTTTCCCGACTGGCCGAAGCAGACGCATTTGCGTCACTGGTTCCGGAACGCCGCCAGGCTCAGTGGGACTTGCTGGCGGCCGATGCCGACACTCAGATTCCGCTGTGGGGTCGGAAGGCCCGGCAGGCGGAGCCTCCGGTTCGGTTGCCGTCTCTTTCCGCTGCCGAAGAGGTTCTGGCCGATTACCGGGCCACCGGTTTGTCACTCAAGTCGCATCCACTCGCCTTTTACCGCAGGCAACTCGAACAGTGGGGAGTGGTCCCGGCCAGAGGGTTGGCACAGGTCGAGCCGGATCGCGTGGTGCAAGTTGCCGGTTTAGTGCTCTTGCGGCAGCGTCCCAGTACGGCTCGAGGCATCACCTTTGTGACACTGGAAGACGAGACGGGAACCATCAATCTGGTGGTTCACCAGACCACCTGGGACAAGTTCTACGACGTCGCCCGCCGGGCTCCCGCCTGGTATGCCAAGGGAAAGCTGCAGGCGGAAGCCGGAGTGATCCACATCGTGGCGTTTCAGTTGGAGGACTTGACGGAGCGGCTGCAACTGCCCCAAGCCAAGAGTCGCGATTTTCGCTGACGCCGCCAGTCTCTCTATTTTCCACCGAATCGCGGACCGGCTCCCAGATAGGGCTGCTTCTCGAAGATCTCGTCCGCTCCTCCGATCTCACGCGGATCCCGCGTGGCCACCAGTTGACGAGTCAGCCGCGAGGCCAGTTGCGCCTTGACTTCAGCGTAGCCGGGTTCCCCAGCGACGTTGTGAAGTTGATCCGGATCCCGCCGCAGGTCGTACAACTCTTCGCCGGGACGCTTGGCGAAGCAGATCCGGTAGAGGAAGAGATGGTGGGCGTCGTCGTTGCGGTGGTCGATGATATAGGACTTGGTCGGGCCATTGTCCGTATCACCGTACCACACACCTCGAATGGCCGCTCGTTCGTGGTGGGGAGTCCCGTTGGGCCAGCGATCGGGGCGGTAGTTGCGAATGTAAAGGAAGTCCCCTGTGCGGATTGCTCGGCAAGGATAGCCGCCCATGTCCGGAGCCTCTTGCGAGGGGACGTGGCGTTCCTTGCCGAACAGAATGAAATCGCGTCCATCATCGATCTGTCCGCTCTTGCCGGCCACGAGCAGCGGAAGCAGGCTTTTTCCCGTCATTTCACGCGGTGGGGTGATGCCGGCGGCTTCCAGGAACGTGGGAGCCAGGTCGCACAGTGACGCAAAATCGGAAACGACCTGAGCCGACCGAATGCGCTGGGGCCAGTGGACGATCAGGGGGACGCGGGTTCCCAGGTCGTAGAGGTTGCTCTTGCCTCGAGGAAACGGCATCCCGTGATCTCCAGTCACGACGACGAGAGTATTCTCGAGTTCACCTCGTTTGCGCAACGTGTCGATGGCGTTGCCCACCACACGGTCGAATCGTTCCACTTCGTAGTAGTAGTCGGCCACGTCGCTGCGCACGATCGGCGAGTCGGGAAAGCATCCGGGGAGCCGGATCTGATCGAGCGGCAGTCCCGATTCCTTGCCGCTCCCCGGTTTGTACGGGCGATGGGGATCGATGGTCCCGATCCAGTAGCAGAACGGCGAGTCGGGGTCCTTTTGCTGGAGGAATTTCTCGAAAGAGCGAAAACGCGGCCCTGCCGGGTTGCCGCCCGCAGCGCGGCCGGGTCCCCATCCCTTCCCCTGAAACCCGACCGTATATCCGTTTTTCCGAAGGATGTCGACGTACGTGGTGAGGCCATCCGGCCAGATGCACCACAGGTTGCCGGCGGCGCCGAGTCGCCAGTGCCACTGACCTGTCAGTAAGGCTCCCCGAGAGGGCGTGCACGACGGAGACGAGACGAATGCACGTTCGAAGCGGATGCCACTTTTGGCCAGCCGGTCGATGTTCGGCGTGCGCACTACGGTATCGCCATAGCAGCCGGCATGAGGATATCCCCAGTCGTCGGCGATACAGAGCAGGATGTTGGGCTTGGGGTCGGCCCAGCCGCTGGAGGCCAGTCCCGCTACGGTCAGGACGAGAACCAGCGTCGAGATGATTGGTTTCATGGTGTGTCCTCTCCCCGGGGAGTTCTCGGTCGTATCGGTGTTGTCCGTGATCTCGGTACTTTCACGCTTCCAAGTCGGCTCGGAGCCATCTCGCCACTTCGCGAGCGAAGTAGGTCAGCACGGCATCGGCTCCGGCCCGCTTGAACGCCAGCAGCGATTCGAGCACGACACTACGCTCGTCCAGCCACCGTTTCTGTGCGGCGGCCTTGAGCATCGCGTACTCTCCGCTGACTTGGTAGGCCAGTGTCGGCACGTGAAACGTTTCTTTCACCCGGCGGACGATGTCGAGATAGGGCATGCCGGGTTTGACCATCACCAGATCGGCTCCTTCCTGCAAATCGAGTTCGACTTCCCGCAGTGCCTCGTCGCTGTTGGCCGGGTCCATTTGATAGGTTTTCTTGTCGCCGCTTCCCAGGCTGGCGGCCGAGCCGACGGCATCCCGGAAGGGGCCGTAGAATGCCGAGGCATATTTGGCGGCGTAGGCGACGATCCCTACTCGTTCGAAGCCCGCTTCATCGAGCGCGGTGCGAATGGCGCCGATGCGGCCGTCCATCATGTCGGAGGGAGCGATCAGGTCGCAGCCGGCCTGGGCTTGCACGACGGCCTGGCGGCACAGTATGCGCACGGTTTCGTCGTTGAGAATCTCCGTTTCGTTGTTGGCTTCGTTCTTTTTCAGGAGGCCATCGTGACCGTGGATCGTGTAGGGATCGAGGGCAACGTCGGCCAGGACGCCGATGCGGTTTCCGTGAGCTTCCTTGACGGCACGAGCGGCTCGGCAGATCAAGTTATCCGGATTGACGGCTTCGACCGCGTCTTCGGACTTGAGCTCCTGGGGCGTGGCGGGAAACAGGGCGATCACGGGGATGCCCAGCTCCACCGCGTCTTCCACCACGTCGGGCAAGCGGGAAACGGGCCACCGAAAGACGCTCGGCATCGACGGCACCGGCTCTTGTTGTTCGCCGTCGCAGACGAACAGCGGCCAGATCAAGTCGTCGATCGCCAAGTGATTCTCGCGGACCAGCCGTCGTGTCCAGTCGAAACGGCGGTTGCGTCTCATGCGCCGCTGAGGAAAACAACCGCCCGCCATGGTATCGCCAGCCACTTGAGCACACTCCTCTGGTGAAGTACCGCGAACCCGTCCCGCTTGCCAACCGGCGCAGTATACTAGGGGGCTGGCCGCCTGGGGAGTCGGCGGTCGCGGTTCGGTGATTCGAGTCCTATGGGAGAGTTTCGTGATGTGGCTAATTCGTGGCGCCGGCGGTTCCAAGATTCACTTGACTCTCGCGTGCGTGATGGCCGTGGCCGCGTGGCACGCGCAAGTCGGCATGGCCGAACCGGGACTTTCCGTGGGGGCTGCCGTTCGTTCGATCACTCCGGATCCGCTGTTGCCCATTTCCGGTGGACTGGGGCCGACTCATCCGGTGAAAGAAAAACGTGGTGACTTGACGGCTCGTGCCGTCGTCTTTCAGCGAGGCGACGTGACGGTGGGCATCGTCAGTCTGGACGTGCTCGGTTTTCCTTCCGTACTGGGGGACCGAGTGCGCAGAAAAGTCCCTCGCATTTTCGCCGATCGAATATTGATCGCGGCCACCCACACCCATAGTGCTCCGTGTTGTTATGCGTTTCCAGATGGGAAGGGCGGGCATACCGGGGATCTGGGATACATCGACTGGGTCTGTTCGCAGGCCGCGGCAGCATTGAATGAAGCCTTGGATAGCATCCAGCCGGCGCACCTGAAGATTGCCACCGGGGAGGCTCGAGGGAAGATCGCCTTCAACTACTACGCTCCCGCATTGTACGACCGCCGCATGAGTGTCATCGAGGCGGTGACGCCGAATGGAAAGACGATTGCCACGCTTGTCAATTATGCCACTCACCCGGAAGTGCTCGGGCCGAGCGCCGGGATCCTCAGTCCCGACTGCATCGGCCCGATGGTGGAGTCTTTGGAGTCGCAACGGGGCGGCGTGGCGTTATTCGTCAACGGCGCTCAAGGCGGAATGGTGACGGCCGACAATCGCGATTTTACGAAATCTCCGGACCCGTTTCGAGCCAGGTGGCCGAGCATCGGCAGTTGGGAGGAATGCGTGCGCATCGGAAAGTTGATGGCTCGAGAAGCCGGCCGGATCATCGCCGACGCTCCCGTGCAGCGGGATCCACGGCTGAAGTGCTGGTCCCGATCGGTCACGTTTCCGGTCGAATCGGACGCGATCTGGTCGGTCGTGTGTCATTCGCCGCTGCAGTATCCTCGCGACGAAGAGCACCGCACCATTACGACACGGATCAATCTGGTGCGGCTGGGGAACGCTCAGATCCTCACCATTCCCGGCGAGGCGCTTCCCAACATCGGATTCTATCTGAAAAGAAAAATGAAGGGGGAGCACAATTTGCTATTCGGGCTCACCAACGACGCCTTCGGTTACATCTTGACGAAGGTCGACTACGCCAGTTTCCCCGTCTATGACTATGTCACGCGCACTTCGTTGGGAGAGATGACGGGCGAAATCCTGATCGAACAGGCACTGCAGCTTGTGGAACAGGATCAGTGATCCGCGCTCAGGCTGCCTCCGGCCCTGTCCGCGATGTATTGTTCGACGATCGTATCGAGCACTCCCAAGGGGACCGAGCCGTGCCGCAAGATGGCGTCATGGAACTCACGGAGGTCGAATCGCGAGCCGAGTTCTTTTTCGGCTTTGCGGCGCAGCGCCGTGATCCGGAGTTCTCCCAGCTTGTATCCCAGCGCCTGTCCGGGCCACGAGATGTAGCGGTCGACTTCGGCCACGATGTTGTGTTCGGACAGCGCGGTGTTTTTCTTCATGTAGTCGATGGCTTGCCGGCGAGACCATCCCAGAGCGTGAATGCCCGTATCGACGACCAGCCGGCAGGCGCGCCACATTTCGAAACTGAGTCGTCCGAAGTCGCTGTAGGGATCCTGGTAGAAACCGACTTCGAGTCCGAGTCGCTCGCTGTAAAGTGCCCAGCCTTCGACGAATGCGTTGAGCTCGGTGAAGCGGCGGAGCGGATGGACGTTCTGCATTTCCTGAGCCAGCGCGAGTTGCAGGTGGTGTCCGGGAACCGCTTCGTGGAGCGACAAAGCCTCCATTTCATAGAGCGGGCGGCTTTTTAGATCATACGTGTTGAGATAGTAGAATCCGGCTCGCGTGCCGTCGCCGGCCGGTTGGGAGTAGTAGGCCGAGGTCGTCTTGGGGGCAATGTAGTCGGGGATTGGACGCAGCCCGTAGGGAGTGCGGGGGAGTTTCCGAAACAGCAGGGGAAGCTGGCCGTCCATCCGTTTCAAGATCCAGGAGACGTGTTGCAGCAGTTGTTCGGGAGTCTCGGCATAGAACCGGGGCTCGGTGCGCAAGTACTCGACGAAGGCTGCATGATCTCCCTCGAATCCGACCTTGTTGCGGACGGCTTCCATCTCCTTGCCGATGCGTTCCACTTCGGCCTTGCCGATGGCGTGGATCTGTTGCGGGGACAGATCGAGCGTGGTGTAGACGCCGATCGCCCAGCGGTAGTAGGCTTTGCCATTGGGCAGGTCGCCGGCAGCGATTGTCTGGCGAGCCGCCGGGAGGTATTCCTCTTGGTAGAACTTGAGAAACTCACGGTACGCCGGAATCACCGACTCGGCCACGGCGGCTCGCCCCGCCTCTTGGAGACGCCGGCGGTCGGCTGCTGAGAACGAGGGGGGGAACCGGGAGAACGGCTGGTAGAGCAGGCTGGCTTCGGGATTCTCGACTACATGAGCCGAGATCGTCTTGTCGTAGTCTTTGAGTACAGCGGCGGGCAGAACATAGCCCTCCCGGACGGCTTGTCGCAACAGTTCGATGTGCTGTCGCGTGTAGCGTGGGAAAGCTTCGAGACGGCGAATGTAATTCTCGTAATCCCGGACCGTCCCCAGCGGCACCTGCTGGGGAAGTTCGGGAAAGGCGATATGGAATCCCCAGCGATTCGTGAGCGGCATCAGGTGCGCCTTGACTCGGAACGCCTCGATTTGCTGCTCCAGCAGACGCCGGGTGATTTCCCAATCGATTCGTGCGGAAAGACCGAGTCGTGTGAGCGGGATCTGGTTGAGTCGGGCCAGGGCTGCTTTGGCTTGGGCGACTCGAGCCGCCTCCGCATCGATCGAGACATCGCCCAGCCGATCATCGTAGTCGTGGACTCCTACGCGCGTGGCGAACAGAGGGGCGGCAGCCAGTTGCTGTCGCCAGACGTCGTCCATCAGACGGCGCAGTCGGTCCTTCACAGTCGGTTCATCGGCGGTCGCCGAGGACAGAGTGATCAGCAAGATGACGAGCGTCGTCGGTTGTGGTTTCATTGTGTCTGTCTCCTTCAGGAGCCGGTGTGTCGCCCGGTCGAAGAGGCGGTCACAAGACTCCAGGCCGCGAGCAACACGCCCGAAACCGGGCAGCGTCGCAGCGGGTTTTGTTACAGGCTGTCAGATTTGCCGCGTCGCCGAGTGCGAAATTCGATGACGATCCAGGCCGCCGCCAGACCGCTCAGCAGACCGATGAGGTGTCCGAGGTTACTCACCGGACCGATGATCATTTCCAGGATTCCGACGACACCCAGCACGAGCCAGATGATCAGGATGAATGTCCATTGATCGGGCATGGAGAGATCGCGCCGAGGATCCCGCTGCATGGAAAGCCAGGTGAACCCGGCCAGTCCGTAGAGGACTCCCGACATGCCGATCGTGAAGACCGATCCGCTCAAATGGGTGAACGGCCAGGGCATCTGGCTGGGGGCGAGGGAGGTGACGAGCGTATTGACGATGCCGATCGACGCCACCAGGGCCAGCAGCGTCCAGGGGCCGCGGCGCAGTTCGATCTGAGAACCGAAGACGAACAGCCCGTACATATTGAACACCAGGTGCCAGAGCCCGAGATGGAGGAAATTGGGAGTGATGATCCGCCAGACTTCGCCTCGGCGAATGTCGACCAGCTTTTCGCCGAGCGTGTCGCCTCGCCAATCCCTCGGCTGGTAGGTATCGCAAAACGTGAGCTTGCGATAGACGGCGTTCTTGGGATCCTTGGCCAGACCGGCCGCCAGTGAGACGATGACGGTGACGACGATCAGCATCACGGTGACTCGAGCCGGCCGGCCGCTGTGTCCACGCCCCCACTGCGTGCGCACATCGACCATCCGCTTGGCGATCTGTTCGCGTTGCCGCACTTTTTCCTTGATGCGCTGGTTGGCCTTGGGGATGGCGGCGGCGTACCGCCGATCGTCGGGCGCGGCGAGGAACTGGCTGAGGCTTTCCCGCGCCTGCGGCAGCGCATCTTCGTCGTGAACCCAGATGGTCCACGCCCCGTCCTCCTCTTCGGCAGTGGACTCGACGCCCTCGGCGATCAGGTAGGCCACGAATCGTTGGGCCCAGTCGGCTCGTTCCAGTTTTCCGATGCTGCGCATCCAAGCCCCTTTCGGCTACCAGATTCTTCCCGTCTGTTGTTCGTAAACTCGCTGCGACTGTTCGACGTCGTCGTAGTATTCCCGGCGCTGGAGCAGCGAAGCCGCCGGCTCATCCAGAATCACGATCACCTCGCGGTGGAATTGGAGTGCCGATGCGGTGACTTGGGCGGTGACGGGCCCTTCGATCGTCGCCCGGATGGCCTCGGCCTTGGATGAGCCCGTAGCCAGCAGCAAACAGCGGCGGGACTCGAGGATGGTGCCGACCCCCATCGTAACGGCCATTTTCGGCACGGCTTCCTCGCTGTCGAAGAACCGAGCGTTATCGCGGATCGTTTCGCGGGCCAGAGTCTTCAGGCGGGTGCGGCTGCCGAGGGACGAGCCGGGTTCGTTAAAGGCGATGTGTCCGTCGGAGCCGATTCCCAGCAGTTGCAGGTCGATTCCGCCGGCTTCGCGTATCCGCTGCTCGTATTGCGCACACGCCGCGTCGAAGTCGAGAGCTCGGCCGTCGGGAACGTGCGTCCGTTCGGGGCGGATGTTGATGTGGTCGAACAGGTGGACCTGCATGAAATACCGGTAACTTTGGGGGTGGGTGGGAGCCAGCCCAACGTATTCGTCCAGGTTGAAGGATGTGACTTGAGAGAAATCGAGTCCTTCTTCGCGGTGCATGCGGATCAGTTCCCGGTAGGTTCCCAGCGGGGTACTCCCGGTGGCCAGGCCCAACACGCAGTTGGGCTTCGAACGCACCAGGGCGGCCACGAGCGCGGCAGCCCGCGTGGCGACCCGATCGGCATCGGCTTCGACGATGACTCGCAATGGTCGGTTTCCTTTCTCGGTGCACTGGCTGGTGGAGAGAGCCGGCGTGGGGTAACGGTCCCGTCGGATGGACGCTCAAGCGGCTGCGGCCAGCATTCAGTTTGTCATCTTCGCAAAAAGCCGGCTGTTCCCCAACCACCCTTGCGGTGAAAGGGTGACCGGGATTGCCGAGACTGGCCAGCTTGCCAGATTGGCGTTTCCGAGGATGTGGTGACTTCCTATAATCCGCCCACTCGTGGAATCCCGTATCTGGCCAGCAGGAGTCGAGGGCACTGATGAAGTCGATTGCCATCATCAATCAGAAGGGTGGAGTGGGGAAGACCACCACGGCGGTCAATTTGTCAGCGGCGCTGGCATCCCGGGGAAGGCGAGTCTGCCTGGTGGATCTGGATCCGCAGGCCCACGCCTCCCTCCACTTCGGTGTCGTGCTGGGCGAGCACGAACCGTCGCTGTATGACGTGTTGGTTGACGGGGTTGCGTTGGAGTCGGTGAGTCGCAAGGTGGACGACCGATTGACGTTGATCCCCGCTCATTTGAATCTGGCGGCGGTGGAGGTGGAGCTGGCCGGGCGCAGCGGGCGGGAGCACGTATTGTCGAAACAGGTGCGAAGCCTGTCCGATCCGCCGGATTACTTGATCATCGACTGTCCTCCCTCGCTGGGAATCCTGACGATCAATGCGTTGTCGGCCGTCGAAGACATCATCTTACCGATGCAGCCTCACTATCTGGCGCTGCATGGATTGAGCAAGCTGCTGCAGTCGATCGAGCTGGTTTCGCGTTCGCTCAATCCGGCGTTGCATTTGGAGGGCGTGGTGTTTTGTTTGTACGATGCGGGGACGCGGCTGGCGGCGGAGGTCGCCGGCGATGTCGAGGCCTACTTGGCGGCCGCCGACGACGGGCGCCCTTGGAGCGGTGCCCAGCCGTTTGCGACTCGCATCCGCCGCAACATTCGTCTGGCCGAGGCGCCGAGTTTCGGACAGTCGATTTTCGAATATGCGCCGACGTCGAATGGAGCCGCCGACTACGGCGCGTTGGCCGACGAGCTGCTGGATCGCTATGACGGCCGGCTGGCGAGACCTCGGTTGCGGGCGGCCTAGCGAACGGCGGATGCCGCGGTTCGCGGTCGCCGAGCCAGGCGTTGGCGGCAGGTCTTGGCGAGCGTGGCGGGGAGATCGTCCAACGAGAACTGTTCGTGCACGTGGCCGGCGGCGTAGGCGGCGTGATTCATCCCGTAGACGTCGGAGGTGGCCTCATCCTGCCCCAGCACATAGCCGCCGGCTGCGCGGATCGCTCGGCACCCTTCGACACCGTCATGCCCCATCCCGGTCATGATCACGCCGACGCAGCGGGAGCCGTAGATTTCCGCGGCAGATTGCATCATCACATCGACGGACGGCATATGGCCGCTGACCGGCTGGCCTTGCTTGACGCGTAGAACCACATCGTGGCCTCGCTTTTGGAGGATGAGGTGCTGTCCACCGCGAGCTACGTAGGCGTGATTCGGTTGCAGACGATCTCCCGTCGCGGCTTCCTTGACCGAAACGGCGGAGATCGAATCGAGGCGAGCCGCGAAGGCGCCGGTGAAGTTGGCCGGCATGTGTTGGACGATGACCAGCGGCGGGAGCGGCAGTTCGATCGACTGGAACAACTGCGACAGCGCGGGCGGACCGCCGGTCGAGATGCCGACGGCCACGCAGCCGTGCGAATAGTCGAGGCTCGTTTCAGGCGGCGCACCGGCCGCGACCGATGCGCGCCGGCCGGTGTTGGGCGAGCGCTTCGATTTGCGAATGCGGAGGATTCGTTTGACGTCCGCGCCGGCGATGGCCTTCAGTTTCCGCAGCAGCGTTTCCCGGAATTCGGTATCGGCGGGCTGAGACCGATCCGGCTTGGCTATGTAGTCCAGTGCACCCCGTTCGAGTGCCTTGAGCGTA
>JALSIV010000135.1 GCA_026989685.1 Pirellulaceae bacterium
CCACTCGCCGCAGCTCCATCTCGGGAGCTCCCACCAGCGCAGCCAAGCGTCTCCATGCGGCCACGTGCTCGTTGATGGCGTTCTGGAGGAGAATGCGAGCTGTGTCGGCCTCCACGCGCGCCCGCAGGGGATCGGCTTCGCTGACTTCTTCACCTTCGAACAGGGCCTGAGCCGCTTTCACGGCCTGGTCGCTGATTCGCACAAGCTCGGTGGTCAACTCGCGCCGCCGCTGGGCCACCAGAACTTCATAGAAAGCGACGCGAACGTCGGTCAGAACCCGCAAGCGAAATGCTTCCCACTCATTCTCCGCTCGCCGAACTTCCCACGCTGCGATTTCACGGTTCAGCCCCAGCTTGCCGCCGGTAATGAACTCCTGCCCGACGAACGCTCCCTGCTGCTCGGCCTCGCCACCGCTGCCCAACTGTTGGCCGGAATACCCGATGGTGGGATTGGGCTTGAGTCCGACTTGCACCCAGTTGCCTCGAGCCGCATCGATGCGGGCCGCCGCCACTGCCAAGGCAGGGTTGCCCTGCAGCGCCATCTCCTCCGCCTCGGCCAGCGACAAACTGCCGTCCGCGGCGCCCGGAACCGCTTCCGTGTCCTCCGGGACCGAGGCCCCTTGCCCTTGGTAAGCCACCGGATGTCCCGCGAGCGTCGGATGTCGCGGCGCCGAGCGGCCCTCGGGAACCCCGGCTGACCACTCGGCGCTGCTGGTGGAACCGGCGGCTGTAGTCGAGACAGCTCGGTTGGCCGGAGGGACGCTCCCCGCGGAATGCTGACCGATTCGAGTCGATGTCTTGGGGGCGGCCTGGCATCCGGCCAGCGCAGCGAGGGCGATCCACCCGATCATGCGTTTCGATATCATCGTGCGACTTTCTCTGCTTGATTTCCCGTGGGGAACAGCGGTTCGGCTCCCGGCAATAAACTGGCGTACCAGTGAGGACGAGAGCCGATCAAATCTGCAAAGAGCAAAGCCAGATACAGCGCACGGCAGATGGTCGGATCGGCCGACCGGAGAGGGGCCCGGAAGCCGACAGTCGCCCCGGCTGAACAGGCTCGACGGGACTGAACGCGTCAAGCGGTTCCAGTCCCGAACCCAGACGACTTCCGAGTCGGCAAACGGAAGCAAAGGGCGTCCAGCACGCGCCGTGACAGCGACACTGGCAGTCCGCGGGGCACTGGTGAGAATGCGAACCGTGACCGTTGGCCACCGCCAACCGAACTACGCGGACAGTGGTTCGGGGTTGCCCGGCCGACCGACAAAAATCGACGGGACCTGCCCACCCGGGAAACCAAGCCAGGGGGATGGCTGCGATGATCCACCACTCGATCCTGGCTCGACGCCCAAACATGACACGCGTTCCCCCCGACAAGCTGGAACAGACCCCCGGGCCGCGACGACGTTTCCGCGTCTACAACGGGGAGCGAAACTCCCATGCTACAGGGTCCGAAGGCGTTGAATCCGCCCTCACATGGTATCGGTCGGACGGAACGTATGGCTTGAAAGGAATCGGCGGGAAGTTCGGGCGGGGTGGAGGTGCGCGAGCAATCAACCCGCGACGATCGCGATAATGACAATGACGGTGAGCATCGCCCACAGCATGCCGAAACCGCCACCCAACACGATGCCGATCCACGCATGCACGCTCCCGTGGATTTCCGGGCGCCGCTTTCGTTCCTTGAGTCCCAGGATGCCGAGAATGAAGGCGGCCAAGCCGGGAAACGCGCCGATGAACGGAAGCATCGCGCCGATCCCCAGATAGTAGGCCAGAAGTGCTTTCGGGTTTTTATAAGGAACAATGACCGAAACAGTGTCGTCGCCACCGCTGCGAGGAACAGGCTGAGGGTTCGTGCCGGGAGTAGAAAAAGGATTCGACATCAAGGGGACTCCTGCAATGACCAGACCAACAGTGGAAAATCTCCAGGGGCTCACCAGCCTCCCGCTTCGAGTCTCACTTCATAGCGTCTGCGCCCCGTGCGCGCATGATTCACTGGCTTTCGGTGGTCACCTACAGCCTCCGGTCTCCCACCTCCAGCCTTGCGGGCGCAGCCCGCTCAGGACCGGAAAGCGGATTGGACTTCCGGGCGCGAAAGGACGACCAGCCCCCAGATTCCGAGTGGAATCCCCAGTAGGCAACAGGGAGAAACACAGGGAATCATCGCCAAAATGTTGGCTGTCCGAGCGTAGCCGTAGGACTCGAACTTCTTCATTTTGAGACACCCGACAATGATCACGACGCCGCCGGCCAGCGGAATCAGGCTCCCGACCAGACCCGCCGTCCCCTGCGCTAACAACATCATTCCCTCTTCCGAATCGGCAAATCCTTCAGCCGTTCCCACGAATCCGATCCCGACCAGGGCGAGAATCATGCGGATGACGATCAGCCCAAGCATCACTGCGGTGAATACCAGCAGCACCATGGCCTGGGTTTGCACGGCATTGACCACATCCGAACTCGGCCCCTGAGTACCGGCATCGCCAAAAGGAGTGGAAGCGTGCGAGCTGGGCGGAGTATAGGGGGAATCATCCATTTACTAGACCTTTTTTCTGGAATTCCTACAAGTCGCGGAAAAGCGCCGGCGACCACGCAAGGTGGATTGGGATCGCCGCCTTTGGGCACACCGCAGCCTACCGAGGCAGGAACCACGCTACCGCACTGGAGGGACCATGTCAAGCATTCCGAGACCCGGTATCGACGATCCACCATCCCAAAAGAGCGGCTTGCAAAAATTTGGCCAGCGGTGTTGACGATACCGGTGCCCCTCCATAAACTTGGCGGTTTCCACAAGCGGAATTCTTAGAGCCTGTAACAAAACCTGCCGCGCCGCTTTCCGGCCTCGGGCGTGTTGCTTGCAGCACGGAGTTTTGTGACAGCCTCTTAGAGCCTGTAACAAAACCCGCCATGCCGCTTTCCGAGATCGGAGCTGTTGCTTGCGGCCTGGGGTTTTATCACAGACTCACACAGGGCGTCGCGTGGACACCCTGATTTTGCGCGTTTTTTTCCTTGTTGGGGGATTCCCTGCCGTGGCCGCTCAAGGCGAAGTCATCCGAATCCGAATGGAAGCTTACGATCACTCGGTCCTGGACCAGAGTGCGGCGGAGATTGTCGAGACGGCCAAGCGGACGCACTCGGTCGTGCACGGGCCCATTCCCTTGCCGACCCGCATCGAGCGTTACACGGTGCTTTCGGGTCCCAACATCGACAAGAAAGCCAGGCAGCAATTCGAGATTCGGACTCACAAACGAGTCATCGACATCGTGCAGGTGACGCCTCGCACGATTGAAGAGTTGAACAAACTGAATCTGCCGGCCGGCGTGGACATCAAGATTCGCGCATCGACACGTTGACGGAGTGCCGGTGTCGCGAGAGGTGTGCTGGTCGGCCGGATCAACGGTTGGAACAAGCCGATATGGAACGGACGCCGGGAAGGTAATCACCGCCATCGGGCGGTTGGTCCTTTTCGGCAAGTGATTGGGAGTACAGTCTGATGGCCAAGGGGATACTCGGCCGCAAGGTCGGGATGACGCAGATTTACGACCCGGATAGCGGGAAGGCGATTGCCGTTACGGTGATCGAAGCCGGTCCCTGTCATGTGCTCCAGATAAAAACGCCCGAGCGCGACGGTTATGAAGCCGTCCAGCTCGGGTTTCTTGATAAGAAGCGGCCATCGGAAGGTCGTCCTCGGCGCCGCCGCAGTCAGGCTCGGCGCAGCGAGCGCGGTCACGTCACGACGCGACTCAACAGCAAGCGGGCGGCGCGGCGCAAGCAGGCGGGAGTCGAGTCGCCGCCCAAGGCCGAGTGCGAACCCAAGAAGTTCATACGCGAACTGAGGGGAAGTGCCGAAGGCGTGGAAGTGGGCCAGGAAGTCACCGTCGGCGTGCTGGAAGGTGTTTCGGCCGTCGACATCGTGGGGACCAGCAAGGGACGCGGCTATGCGGGCGTGATGAAACGGCACAATTTCGCCGGCCAGCGAGCTTCTCACGGCGTGAAGAAGGTCCATCGCCATGCGGGCGGCACGGGGATGAGTGCCTATCCGAGCCGGTTGTTCAAGGGAAAGCGGATGGCCGGGCAATACGGCGCCGCTCGCGTCACCGCTCGGAATCTCAAGGTAGTCCGGGTCGATCCCGAGCATCATCTGCTGGTGGTAAAGGGAGCGGTCCCGGGACCCAATGGCGGTTTCGTGGTGGTGCAAGAGACGAACAAGGTTGGTTGAGGCCACCGGAGGAGTTTGAGTGATGGCATCCGTATCGGTGTTTGACGAGCAGGGAGCCGAAGTCGGCAGCTTTGAGGTCGACCTCGACGCACTGGCTCCGACGGTCAACCGGCAGTTGCTGCATGATGCCGTGGTGATGTACCAGGCCAATCGTCGGCAAGGGTCGCACAAGACGAAGTCGCGAGGGGAGGTGAGCGGGTCGACTCGCAAGATGTACCGTCAAAAGGGCACGGGGAACGCTCGAGCCGGCAGTCGCCGATCGGGCGTGCGACGCGGCGGCGGCCATATTTTCGCCCTGCGTCCCCGAGACTACTCGTATCGCCTCCCCAAGAAGGCTCTGCGAGCCGCCACGAAGATGGCCATGCGGTCGCGCGTCGAAGACGGTGGCGTGGTGCTGTTGAAGTCGTTGGCGTTCTCCGAACCCAAGACGAGCCTGTTGGCGGGGTTGCTCGAAGCCCTTCCGGGCGGGTTGGTGAGCACGTTGCTGGTCACCGACGGCGTCGACATCAACGTTTACAAGAGCGGTCGGAACATCCCGGGCGTGGAAGTGCGGCCGGTCGAGGAATTGAATGCGGAGTTGTTGTTGCGTCCTCGTCGCATCGTGCTGGTGCAAGGGGCCATGGAACGTTTTCTGGAGCGAGTCGGTGCGGCCGCACCGGTCCAAGCGTAGTCGGCGCCGGTGGGGAGGTAAAGCGAGATGGCAGCATCACAAGCCAACGCGGCAAAGAAGTCCAAGATCGAACTCGAACCGTACCAGATCGTGCTCCGTCCGCTGGTAACGGAAAAGGGCGTGCATCGGGCGACTCGCGTGAATCAATACGCGTTCGAGGTCAACCCGCTGGCGGAGAAGCCGGACATCAAGCGGGCGGTCGAGACGCTGTTCAACGTAAAAGTGGTGAAGGTGCGCACGCAGAACCGCAAGGGAAAGCCTCGGCGATACCGTTTTCGTTATGGATATACCAAGAACTGGAAGAAGGCGATCGTGACCCTCGATGCCGAGCATCGCATCGACTTCTTCTAACGAGCGAGAGGGAAGTCGCACTTGGGTGTCCGCGACGGCAGGCGGATGCCTGTGGACCATCTGATGGAGCCTGAAGACTGATATGGGTATTCGCAAATACAAACCGACTTCTCCGGGGCGTCGCCATGCGACGGTCAGTGACTTCGCCGACTTGACGAAGGGCGCCAAGCCGGAAAAGTCGTTGTTGCGCCCTCAGCACAAGACCGGGGGCCGCAACAACCAGGGCAAGATCACGGCTCGGCACCGAGGCGGCGGACACAAACGGCGTTACCGGGTGATCGACTTTCGCCGAACGAAGGACGGTGTCCCGGCCAAAGTCGCCTCGATTCAGTACGATCCCAACCGGAGCGCCCGGATCGCTTTGCTGCACTATGTCGACGGTGAAAAGCGGTATATTCTGGCTCCCGACGGACTCAAGGAAGGCGACCGCGTGGAGAGCGGTCCCGACGCCCCCGCCAAGCTCGGGTGTTGCCTGCCGCTGCAGAAGATGCCTCTGGGAACCGTCGTGCACAACGTGGAGTTGCTGCCCGGGCGAGGCGGCGTGCTCTGCCGCAGTGCCGGCTCGAGTGCCACACTGGTGGCTCGAGAAGCCGATTGGGCTCAGCTTACGCTCCCCAGCGGGGAAATCCGCCGCGTCCCTTCCAAGTGCCGCGCTACGGTCGGCAAAGTGGGAAACACCGACCACATGGGCATTCGTCTGGGAAAAGCGGGGCGCAAGCGGTGGTTGGGGCGGCGGCCTCACGTCCGCGGTACCGCGATGAACCCGATCGACCATCCGCACGGTGGCGGTGAGGGACGCACCAAGGGTGGTCGCCATCCGGTCAGCCCCACCGGCAAACCGGCCAAGGGCGGACCGACTCGCAAGCGTCGCAAGCCCTCCAATGCGGCGATCGTGCGTAGACGCCGATCGAAGCGGTATGGACAGTTGCGAGTGAAATAGATCGACTTGGCAAGAGGATAGACGATGGGTAGATCGCTGAAAAAAGGGCCTTACGTCGACCCCAAACTCTACATGAAGGTGCAGAGGGCGGAGGGGTCGGGCGAGCCGATCAAGACGTGGGCCAGGCGGTGCACGATCGTGCCGGAGTTCGTCGGTGTGACGTTCCTGGTGCACAACGGTCGGCAGCACGTGAAGGTTTTCGTGACCGAGGAAATGGTCGGTCACAAGCTGGGGGAATTCGCGCCGACTCGAACGTTCCGAGGACACGGCGGCAAAGGGAAGCGGTAGGCCGATTCGATCGAAACAACCAAACATCGTTGGAAGGCTGCCGGAAGGTAGAAGGTTAGCGGAAGGTAATTGTCATGGCGTTTCGTGCATCACATCGGTTTGCCCGGATCAGCCCCCGCAAGGTGCGGCCGTTGGCGGATATGGTCCGGGGAAAGTTCGCCGACGACGCGTTGGACCTGCTGCGCTACCAGCCTCAGCGAGGCGCCCGCCTGTTGGAAAAGGTGATTCGCAGCGCCGTCGGCAACGCGCTCGATCCGGACCAGCATCCGGGCGAGACGGTGCGGCTGGAGGATCTGGTCGTGGTGGATGCTCGAGTCGACCAAGGTCCGATGTTCAAGCGAATCCGACCGCGGGCTCGCGGAATGGCGTTCTTGATCCGCAAGCGGATGTCGCACATTCACGTGGCGGTCGAGCAGGTTCAGAAACTGGAGATCTGAGGCAACGAGCCGCCGGCGGCTTGGTAGCCCCGCATAGAAGAAGCGAGTGCAGATCGATGGGACAAAAGGTCAATCCGATTGGTTATCGAACCGGTGTGGTCCTCGGCTGGAAAAGCCGTTGGTACGCCTCCAAACATGATTTCGCCGATCTGCTATACGAGGATCAGCGGATCCGCAACTACATCCGCAACTACACTCCGCGGCGACCCGAACAGCGTCCGGACAGACGGGATCCTCAGCCGTTCCGCAATGCGGGAATCTCGCGGATCGAAATCGAACGGACCCGCGACGAAGTCAAAGTCATCCTCTACGTGGCTCGCCCCGGCCTGATCATCGGCCAGCGGGGACGAGACGTGGAAGCGGTGCAAGATGAACTGCAAAACCTGATCGGCCGCCGAATCAACTTGAAAATCGAGGAGATCTCGCGGCCCGAGCTGCACGCTCAGGTCGTGGCCGACGATGTCGCCTCGCAATTGTCGCGGCGAGCCAGTTTTCGCCGAACGATGAAGCGGGCGATGGAACAGACGATGGAAGCCGGCGCCAAGGGGATCAAGATCCAGTTGGCGGGACGGCTGGGCGGTGCCGAAATGGCTCGCCGTGAAAAACAGATTTCCGGTTCGATTCCGCTTTCGACGTTGATGGCCGATATCGACTGGGGGTTCGCCGAAGCCAAGACGGCTCAAGGACACATCGGCGTGCAAGTGTGGATCAACCGAGGTACTTTCGGAGGAGACAATAGCGATGGCGCTCATGCCGAAGCGGGTAAAGCATCGAAAGGTCCAAAGAGGACGTATAAAAGGTAATGCCACGCGCGGCAACAAGGTCGTGTTCGGCGATTTCGGGTTGCAGTCGACCGAGGGGGGCTGGATACGCGCCCAGACGATCGAGGCCGGCCGTATCGCCGCCCAGCAATATGTGCGCGGCGAAGGACGACTGTATGTGCGTCTGTTTCCACACCGCTCCATCACGTCGACGCCGCTGGAAACCCGGATGGGAAAAGGAAAAGGCGAGCCCGAGGCGTGGGTGGCCGTGGTCAAGCCGGGAACGGTGATGTACGAACTGGCGGGAGTGACCGAGGAACAGGCTCGAGTCTGCTTCGCTCGGCTGGCTCACAAAATGCCGGTTCGCTGCCGCTTCGTGCGGCGGCGCCCCGCCTGATCCGGCGGCCGCCCCAGGGGAAACACGGCGACCAATAGACGAACAACGCGACCCATCTGACAGATAGACACGTTCACGGAACCAAGTTCACAAGTCATGGCGAGGCGAGGCGATCGATGAAAGCCGGTGAGTTGCGGGAAATGAGCGACGAGCAACTGGCGCTGACGCTCAAGGATACGATGGAAACCCTGTTCCGTTTGCGGATCCAGGCACAGACCGAACGGCTTGATGCTCCCAGCGAACTGAGGAAGCAGCGCCGCTTGATCGCTCGCATTCGCACCATCCAGCGTGAACGGGAGATGGCTCGAAGCAACGGAGATTCCCCATCGACGTAGCCGGGTGGAGCGCCTCGAGGCGAGCCGCACACCGATGCTCGAAGATCGACAATACAACCGAAATCGTAACACAACGAACCGGAAAAAGCAGCCAAACGGAAAACAACAGTCATGCCCAAACGTGTAGTGGTCGGCGTCGTCACCAGCGACAAGATGGACAAGACTCGGCGGGTCGAAGTGCCTCGCCTGGTCAAGCACCCCAAATACAAGAAATATATTCGCCGCAAGACGGTCTGTTTCGTCCATGACGAAGAGAACGCGTCCGGGCGTGGCGACACCGTGGAGATCATCGAGTGCCGTCCCCGGTCGAAGAAGAAACGGTGGGAGTTGGTACGCGTGATCGAGAAGAGTCGCGAGGTGGACATTGCGGCTCTGCGGGCCGCCCAACGGGCTGCGGCAACGGAAGGTTGATCGGCCGTCGGACGAACGGACCGGTAGGCGGTGTAAGCGGACAAGTGGATAAGGTCGAGGATCGAGTGTCATGATTCAGCAAGAGACACGGTTGGTCGTGGCGGACAACACCGGCGCCAAGGAAGTGATGTGCATCAAGGTGCTCGGTGGCAGCCGGCGGCGATTCGCCGGATTGGGCGACATTATCGTCTGCAGTGTCAAGAGCGTGATTCCCGGCAGCGACGTGAAGAAGAAATCGATCGTGCGAGCGGTGATCGTACGGTGCAAGCAGCCGACGCGTCGAGCCGACGGCAGCTACATCCGCTTCGACAGCAACGCCGTGGTGATCGTCGACAACGACGGCAATCCCCGGGGAACGCGGATCTTCGGCGCGGTAGCGCGGGAGCTGCGGGAGCGTGAATTCATGAAGATCGTGAGTTTGGCGAGCGAGGTGGTTTGATGCGAGTGAGACAGGACGACATGGTCGAAGTGCTGGCCGGTGACGACCGCGGTGTGCGGGGAAAGATCCTCCGCATCGACCGGCAGGCGGGAAAGGTCATTGTGGAGGGAGTCAACCGCGTCTACAAACACGTGCGGCGCACGCAGCGGAACCCTCAGGGTGGGCGACTCTCCAAAGAGATGCCCATTCCCCTTTCCAATGTGGCTCTGGTTTGCTCGTCCTGCGGCAAACCGACTCGCGTCGGCGCGCGAATCGCCTCGGACGGCTCCAAAGAACGCTATTGCAAGAAATGCGGCGCGTCGCTGGGCGAGTTGCGGCGGCCGAAAACGGTAAACTCTTAAGCCAGTGGAAACAGAAGGCAGCCAGGCGATGGTCCCCAGACTCAAAGAAAAATACGACAAGGAAATCGTGCCGGCGCTGATCGAGCAGCTCGGGAGATCCAACCGACTCTCGCTGCCCCGATTGGAGAAAATCGTCATCAACATGGGTGTCGGCTCGGCGATTCAGGAAAAGAAGCACCTCGAGCAAGCGGTCAGTGCGCTGGCGGAAATCGCCGGTCAACGGCCCGTGATCACCCGAGCCCGCAAATCGATCGCCGGATTTCGCCTGCGCGAGGGCATGGCCATCGGTTGCAAGGTCACATTGAGGCGCAACCGCATGTACGAGTTCCTCGACCGGCTGGTGGCGATCGCCCTCCCCCGTGTGCGGGACTTCCGCGGACTCAGCCCCGATGCCTTCGACGGGCACGGCAACTACAGCCTCGGACTTTCCGATCAGCACGTCTTCCCGGAACTCAACCCGGACAAATACACGCGCCCCCAGGGAATGCACATTACCATCGTCACTACCACCGATAGCAACGACGAAGCCCGCGAGTTGCTTCGTCATTTCGGCATGCCGTTTCGGCAGGCCACAGTCAAGTCGGGTGCCGCTTAGGGAAAGCGACCCCGGGCACCATGCCATTTGTTTGATGGGAGCCACACGTGGCAAGCAAATCGAAAATCGCCAAAGCCAACCGACCACCCAAGTTCAGCACGCGGCAGGAACGCCGATGCCGGCTGTGTGGGCGGCCCCGTGCGGTCTATCGCAAGTTCGGGATTTGTCGCATTTGTTTCCGCAAACTGGCGGACCAGGGGTTGATCCCTGGTGTTCGTAAAGCGAGTTGGTAAGAGGATTCGTTCCATTATGATGACCGACCCGATCGCCGATATGCTCACCCGAATCCGGAATGCGGTGCGCGTTGAACGGCCCTTTGTCGAAATGCCGATTTCCAAGGTCAAACGCGGCCTGGCCGATGTGCTCAAGCGCGAAGGCTTCATCTGGGAATGGCGGGAAGTCGAGTCCCAACCGGTAAACCTGCTGCGGGTCGAACTCAAGTACGGCCCCAACGGCGAACACGTGATCCAGCACGTCAAACGGATCAGTAAGCCGGGACGCCGCATCTACAGCAAGGCCAAGGAGCTGCGGCCGGTACTCAACGGGCTGGGCATCCGTATCCTCAGCACCAGCAGTGGGGTGATGAGCGATCGGGAAGCCAGACAGAAAAACGTCGGTGGCGAGGTATTGTGTGAGGTCTGGTAGGCCGGCTCGACGGTACCGAGCAGGCCTCCGGCAGCAGACCGAGTACAAGAAAACCGCTCCACAAGAGAAAGATCATCCGCAGAAAGATCATCAGCCATGTCTCGGATTGGTAAGCAACCGGTTTCGGTTCCCGACCAGGTCAAGGTCCGCATCGATGGTGCGACGGTCGAGGTCGAAGGCCCCCAAGGCAAGCTCAGCTACACGCATCGGCCGGAAGTGCAGGTCGAGTTCGATTCCGATGCCCGGCAACTCAAAGTCATCCGGCGACGCGACTCGCGTCAGGCCGGGGCCTTCCACGGGCTGACACGTTCTCTGCTGGCCAATATGGTGGAGGGCGTCGTCAAAGGCTACGAGAAGCGGCTCGAGGTCGTCGGTGTCGGCTATATCGCCGCCGTGCAGGGTGATACGCTGCAGTTGCGAGTCGGGTACGCGAACGAAATCCACAAGAAGATCCCCGCCGGCGTGACGGTCACCTGTCCCAGTCAGACCGAGATCGTGGTCCAGGGGTGCGATAAACAGAAAGTCGGCCAGTTCGCCGCCGAAGTGCGAGCGGTCCGCAAGCCGGAGCCCTACAAGGGGAAGGGCGTCCGTTACAAAGGTGAACATGTGAAACTCAAGCCGGGTAAGACGGCGACTTAAAGCGTGTCCCAATACTCCAGGCTGCAAGCAACAAATCCGAGTTTGAGAAGCGGTACGGCAGGTTTGGTTACAGGCTTCTCAAGCGTGTCACAATACTCCAGACTGCAAGCAACAAATCCGAGTTTGGGAGGCAGTACGGCAGGTTTGGTTACAGGCTTCTCAAGCGTGTCCCAATACTCCAGGCTGCAAGCAACAAATCCGCGTTTGGGAAGTAGTACGGCAGGTTTGGTTACAGGCTTGAAAACCATCGGGCGGCCGTGGAGTTCCCAGGCTTTCGTGGAGGAAGAAACTGGTGGATAAGAACAAATTCCTAAGCAAACGGCGACTGCGGAGGCGGCGACATGTCCGCCGTCGCCTGAGTGCGTCGGTCGATCGCCCGCGACTGTCGATCGCCCGTAGTCACGCTCACATTGCCGCTCAGATCATCGACGATCGGTGCGGCCGGACCCTGGTCTCGGCCAGTACCAACGAGCGAGAACTTCGGTCGGAAATCGGCTACGGCGGCAACTGCGAAGCGGCCAAGAAGATCGGTGAAATCCTGGCCAAACGAGCGATCGAGGCGGGCATCGCCGCCGTGCGACTCGATCGCGGCCACTGCAAGTATCACGGCCGCGTCGCCGCGCTCGCCGATGCGGCTCGAGAAGCCGGACTGACGATTTGAGAATCCATAGCAGGACTGGGTAGACACGCTGTGGCGTGTCGAATCAAAAGGCAAACAAACAGGAGCCGGATGTGGCGTCGCAAACAACGCAAGGCGAACTCCAAGACAAAGTGGTGAAGATCAAACGCTGCGCCGCCGTGGTCAAAGGCGGCCGACGGTTCAGCTTCGCCGCGCTGGTCGTGGTCGGCAACGGCAACGGTAAGGTCGGCTGGGGGTACGGGAAAGCCAACGAGGTGCCCCCGAGTGTGGAAAAGGCGACCAAACAGGCGACACGGGAAATGGTCGAAGTCCCGGTCGTCAACGATACGATCCCCCACCGCGTCGTCGGGAAGTTCGGAGCGGCCTTGGTACTGCTGGAACCTGCCGGCCCCGGTACCGGAATCAAAGCCGGCGAGGCGGTCCGCGCTGTGTGCGAATGTGTCGGCATCAAGAACATCGTGACCAAGAGTTACGGCAGCAATAACCCCGTCACACTGGTGAAGGCGACGGTGGGGGCGCTGCAGTCCCTGCGAACCACCGAGGACGTGGCTCGGCTGCGAGGAGTAACCATCGAATGAGAATCCACGAAGTCCATCAGGGAATCCAGGGGAACCGGCCGCGCAAGCGGATCGGTCGTGGTCCCGGCAGCGGCCACGGCAAGACGGCGGGTCGCGGCCATAAGGGCCAGAAATCGCGAGCCGGGTGGTCGCGAAAACCGGTGTTCCAGGGCGGAGCCATGCCGCTGGTGCGCCGGGTTCCCAAACGAGGATTCCACAACCGGTTTGCCCAAGTCGTCGTGTCGGTCAATCTGGGCGATTTGGAGCGGCGATTTGAAGACGGGACCGAAGTGACCATTGCCGCTCTGCGGGAAGCCTCACTCATCCCCGCTCGCTACGACGAGGTCAAGATCCTCGGTGCGGGGACACTCACGAAGAAACTGAAGGTCTCCGCTCACCGCTTCAGCGAGTCGGCGAAGAAGAAGATCGCCGAAGCGGGCGGCCAAGCAATTGTGGTTGCCGGAAAGACTCCCGTTGCGGTAAAACAACGGCAAGCCCGCTCGGCGCGCCAAAAGTAGGGACGGGTCCGAGCGGGAGAGGGAGTCCCGCGGCCACCAGCCATTTTGGACGGACGATACCATGTGGGAAAAAGCCCGCGTCATCTTCACCATCCCCGAACTGCGAAAGAAGATTCTGCTTACGTTCGGGTTGCTCGCCATCTACCGGGTCGGCTATCACATCACGCTGCCGATGGTCGATCAGACTCAACTCGGAACCGGCGGCACCGGTCAGGGCGGACTGGGAGATCTGATCAATCAAGTCTCGGTGTTCAGCGCCTCGTCGCTCAAGGAAGCGACCATCTTCGGCCTGGGGATCATGCCCTATATCTCGGCGTCGATCATCTTCCAGTTGCTCGGCAGCGTCTGGAAACCGATCGAGGAGCTGAAGAAAGAGGGAGAGGCGGGAATGAAGAAGATCAACGAATATACCCGCTATCTCACCGTCGTCCTCTGCCTGGTGCAAAGCTGGATCTACGTGCGGTCTTACCTGCTGGCCAATGATGCCGCCATGGTGGCGGACGCGTTCAAGACTCAAGAAGGCACGGTTCCCTTCGGCTGGCAGTTGGTCGCCGTGATGATCATGACCTGCGGTGCCGTCTTCCTGATGTGGTTGGGTGAGCAGATCGACGAATTCGGCATCGGCAACGGGATCAGCCTGCTGATCATGGCATCGATCCTGGCTCGGATGCCCGCCGCGTTGATCGACCTGATCAAGACCGCCGAGTTCCGTCTGGGGGCGTTTCAGGGAGGAGCCATCGGCGTGGAAACCCTCGTCGTGCTGGCCGTGTTGTTCGTCGGCGTCGTATTCGGAGTGGTCTTTATCACGCTGGGACAACGCCGGATTCCCACGCAAAGCGCCAAACACGTGCGCGGCCGCCGCGTCTTCGGCGGCCAAAAGCAGTACCTGCCCCTGCGCATCAATCAGGCCGGCGTGATGCCGATCATCTTCGCCAGCAGCCTGCTGATGTTCCCCGGCATGTTCTTCGCATTGCTGACGCGAGTCGGAAGCCCGGGCTTCCGCACCTTCGCCTCCTCGATGCAGGATATCTTCCGCCCCGGTCCTTCCCTGCTGTACAACCTGATGTACATCGGCTTGATCTACTTCTTCTGCTATTTCTGGACGGCGATCACCTTCAACCCCAAGGAAATGGCGGACAACCTGAAAGAGCACGGAACCTTCATACCCGGATATCGCCCCGGACGCCGCACCGCCGAGTATCTCGAGGCGGTGATGGAACGCATCACTTACGTCGGCGCCGGCTTCCTGGCCGCCGTGGCCATCATTCCCACGTTGGTGTCGACCTCGCTGGGCGTCGGCTGGACCGTCGCCAGCTTTTATGGGGGCACCAGCCTCCTGATCGCGGTGAGCGTAGCGTTCGACCTGGTGCAGAAAATCGACAGCCACCTCGTGATGCGCAACTACAAGGGTTTGCTGGAAGGCTGACCGTGCGGGAAACGGCGCGCGGTGTGAGGAGCGACATGATGCTCATCGTTTTCCTGGGACCACCCGGCGCCGGCAAAGGGACGCAAGCGGAACGCCTGGCGGCAGAACTGGGAATCCCTCACCTGTCGACGGGCGAAATGCTGCGGCAGGAAATGCAGCGGAAGACCGAGTTGGGCGAGCGGGCCGCCGCCTATATTCACAGTGGGCACCTGGTGCCCGATGATTTGATGGTCGACATGGTCACCCAGTGGCTCGCCGGCGGCATGGCCCGAAACGGTGCCATCCTGGACGGCTTTCCTCGCACCGTGCCGCAAGCCGAATCGCTGGAGGAGGCATTGCGGGAGCGAGGCCAGCAGGTCGATTGCGTGATTCGGCTGACCGCCGATCGCGACGAGCTGCGGCGGCGGCTGTTGCAGCGGGGTCGACTCGACGACAATCGCGAGGCGATCGAGAAGCGGCTGGAAGTCTACGCCCGGCAGACCCGGCCGTTGATCGACTTTTATCATGACCGCGGCCTGCTCGAGCAGGTCGACGGAATGGGAACCCCCGAAGAAGTGTTTGAACGAATTCAGGCGGCCATTCGCCGCCGACAAGCCATGCAGAGGCCTTGAAAGGTCGCGGTCGCGGCCGCTAGAATTGGCGACTTGGGTTTGGCGAGCGGCCGCGAGCTGAGAGACAAAGGTGAGACAAGCCATGAAGGTAAGAACGAGCGTCAAGCGAATGTGCGAGAACTGCAAGATCGTGCGCCGCAAAGGTCGAGTCTACGTGATCTGCAGTAATCCTCGCCACAAGCAGCGTCAGGGCTGATGCCGAGGTGGATGTCGGCCTCGCCTGCCCAACGTATTCGATCCCCATCAACCATAAGAGCCAAGAGAAATGCCACGTCTATTGGGTGTTGAAATCCCCGACAACAAACCAACGCGGATCTCGCTGACCTACTTGTACGGCGTCGGTCCGGCGATCTCCGCCGAACTCTGCGAAAAGGCCGGAATCGATGGCACCAAGCGGGCTCGCGATTTGGCCGAAGACGAACTGGGGCGGCTGGCCGCGTTGCTGGAACGAGATTACACCGTCGAGGGTCCGCTTCGACGCCAGACGCAACAGAATATCAATCGACTGCGCGAGATACGTTGCTATCGCGGAATTCGCCACCGGCTGGGGCTGCCCGTTCGTGGACAGCGAACACGAACGAATGCCCGGACCCGCAAAGGACCACGAAAAACCGTCGCGGGCAAGAAGGGCGTCAAGGACCTGCGATAACCGGCTCCGCAACCGTGGAGCGAACAACACCGGGCACCGAATAAGACTGGACCAGACGAACAGGAGACGCGATCACCGTGGCCAAGTCACGCAAGAAGAAGATCCGACGCAACGTCACCAATGCGATCGCCCATATCAAGGCGACGTTCAACAACACGGTGGTGACCATCACGGACACTCGAGGCGATACGTTGTGCTGGGCCAGTGCCGGCACGTCGGGCTTCAAAGGAAGCCGCAAGAGTACGCCGTTCGCCGGACAGTGTGCAGCCCAACAGGCTGCCGAAAAAGCGGCTCGGTTCGGCGTGCGGGAGCTCGAGGTGCGAGTCAAAGGGCCGGGGTCGGGGCGCGAGAGTGCCATTACCGCACTGCAAACCGCCGGGCTGACCATCAAGATCATCGAAGACGTGACTCCCATTCCGCACAACGGTTGCCGCCCAAGAAAAAAACGACGAGTTTGATTACCGGTTGCGGGGATGGCGATCGCCGGTCCGCCCCCACCATCGTCCGCAAGGGCCCGGTTGTCCGCAAGACGTTGGCGCTCTTTCATCTGTAACGGAGACTATCGATGCACATTCGCTGGCGTGGTTTGGAACTACCGAGCAAAGTCCACTGCGATCAGGAATCCCTGACTTCCACTTACGGCAAGTTCATCGCCGAACCGTTCGAACGCGGCTTCGGCTCGACCATCGGCAACAGTCTGCGGCGCATTTTGCTCTCCAGCCTGGTGGGGAGCGCCGTGACTCAGATCAAGATCCGAGGAGCCCAGCACGAGTTCACGACGTTGCCGGGAGTCCTGGAGGACATCACCGATATCGTGCTCAACGTCAAGTCGCTCGTGCTGAAGAATCACAGCGACTCGATTCGAGTCGTGGTGGTGGAAAAGAAGGGAGTCGCCGGGGAAGTCACGCCGGTTACGGCCGCCGACATTCAGACCGACCACGATGTGGAAGTGATCAACCCTGATCACGTCCTGGCGACCCTCACCGATGAAGTCGACTTCATGATGGAAATGGTGGTGGAAAACGGCCGCGGATATGTCCCCGCGTCCGAACATAGCGGGCGCGACCAGGAAGTCGGCATCATCCCCGTCGACGTGGTCTACAGTCCGATCGTGCGGGTCCGCTACGAAGTCGAAGAGACTCGGGTCGGCCAGAAAACCAACTACGATCGCCTGATTCTGGAAATCTGGACCGACGGCTCGGTCCACCCGGAGATGGCCCTTGTCGAAGCGGCCAAGATCATGCGCAAGCATCTCAACCCGTTCGTCCAATACAGCGAATTGGGACAACGCGTCCACGCGCAGGGACGGGGTGGCAGCAGCGGTATCGATCCGGCCGTCGAGGCCAAGTTGAGGATGACCCTGGCCGAACTCCACCTGACGGCTCGAGCCACCAACTGCCTGGAATCACTCAATATCCGTACTGTGGGCGACCTCGTCCAAAAGACGGAAGATCAATTGCTCGAAGTGCGCAACTTCGGGCAAACCACACTCGATGAAGTCAAAAGCAAACTGAAGGAACTGGGAATGCACCTGGGAATGAAAGTCCCCACGATGCTCTCCTAAGCTCCCCCGTTTTGGAACACCAAGTCAGATTGGGCAAACAGTCATGCGTCACCGCAAGCGTGGGCGGCACCTGGGCCGCTCGAGTAGCCATCGGAAAGCCATGTTGCGGAACATGGCCGCCAGCCTGTTCCTCACGGAACGAGAAACCGACGAATTCGACCTGAATCCGCCCAAGGTGCCCGGTCGAATCATCACCACCGTCGCCAAAGCCAAGGAAGTGCGGGCACTCGTGGAGAAGTGCATCACCATCGCCCGCAAAGCGCTGGTCCACGAAGAGGCGGCTCGCGAATTCGAGACTCAAGCCGAGCGCAACACGGCCGCTTGGGAAGAGTGGAGAAACAGCGAGCAGTGGCGCAAGTGGGTCGACGCCCGAGCTCCGGCCGTCGCCGCCCGGCGACGCGTCTTCGCTTTGCTCCGAGACAAAGAGGCTGTACGGATCTGCTTCGAAGAGATCGCTCCTCGTTTCAAAGACCGTCCCGGTGGATACACGCGGGTATTGCGGCTGGCAACACCGCGGTTGGGTGACGCTGGACCGCGAGCTCTGATCGAGTTCGTGGGACGCAACGATCGCCGACCGGCCGAACCGACCAAGCCAACCTTCGCCGCGGAACCCGAACCGACGGCTGCCCCGCCAACCGATGAAACGGCCGCGGAGGCCGAAGCCGAATCACCATCGGCCGTGGCGGTGGCCGACCCGCCCCAAAGCACCGAAGAGAATTCGGCCGACGAGGAATCCTGAGGCGAGACTGGAGGCGGAAGGCCGGAGGCTTTAAGCGTGGTATTCGGGGTTGGTAGTAACAGCCGAAAGCCGGCACGGGATGCCCGCACGGCGCGTGACTGTCCCGAAGCAAGGTTCGAACGCAGACCTCCTTCTCAAGCGAATCGCCGCATCTGCGGCCGGGGAATCTGCCAGACGCGCAGCCGCCGGTAGTTTCGCCGAATCTCCGACCAACTCGCACGCAGGAATGCCGTGACTTCGTCCGGGGGATGCTGGCCCAGGTAGTCGCGAGCCAGCTTACGTGATTGCGCGTCGAACGCCTCCTTAGTGGGGCCGTGGATTCGGCACCTTCCCTCGAATTCTCGCAGGGTGCCGTCGAAATCGGGGCTGATGTGCCACAGTTCGTGAGCGACCGTCTCCAGTTTCTCGGCAAACCCTGTCTTCAAGAACCGGGGCAAGTAGAATGTCAAAATGTAGAGTTGCTCCACACCCTCGGCGTTGCATACCAGCGGCATCGCCATCGTCTGTCCATGGAGCTTCCCCACACGACTTCCCCCCCGAAAACGCAAAGGAGTGACACTGGCGTACACGCCGTCCTTCGAAGACTTGCGGTTGAAGGACGCGGTCACCACAATGCGAGGGACGTCGATATGACTCAGCTCATCCAGGCGATGAGCCATATCCCGGCAAAGCCGCGTCATGTGGTGGCTGAAGTCGAGGATCATGGCAGTTTCCGGCAGGCTGGATACCCGGCAGTCGGTCGGTTCCCGGTAGGAGAAACCGGAGTATGCCAAAGGTCGTCCTCTACCACAATCCACGTCGCCCACTCGAGGAAACCACCATGCCTCTCCCCTTACGACTCCGTTGGATTCTCACCGTACTGGCACTCGCGTCAACCATCTTGTGGCCTGCGGGCCCGGTGATGGCAGATCGCTCGTCCGAGAAGCGGCCGCCCAATCTCGTGATCCTCTATGCGGACGACGCCGGCTACGCCGACTTCGGATTCCAGGACCATGTGGCGGCGGAGATGCGAGGCCTGACACCCCACATTGACGCCATCGCGGCATCGGGCGCTCGGTGCACCAACGCCTACATGTCCGGGGCCGTTTGTTCGCCCTCACGAGCCGGCATGTTGACCGGACGGTATCAGCAGCGATTCGGGCATGAACTCAACATTCCGCCCGGCTACATGAAAGGGGGAATGGCGCTTAGCGAAAAGACGATCGCCGATCGGCTGCGAGCGGTCGGGTATCGAACCGGCATCATCGGCAAATGGCACTTGGGATATCCACCGCCCTACCAGCCCAACCGCAGAGGCTTTGACGAGTTCTTCGGTCTGCTCCAGGGATCGCGGCCCTACTTCCCTATGAAGAAAGTGACGCCGCACCGAGTGTTGCAGCACAACGGCAAGCCGACTCCCGAAGAGGGCTATGTGACCGACCGCATCGGCGACGGTGCCGTGCGGTTCATCCGCCAGTCGGCACGCCAACCGTTCTTCTTGTTCGTCTCTTTCACCGCCCCTCATGGCCCACTCCACCCCAAACCGGAGGTCGAACGTCAACTGGCAAGCATCGAAAACGCCAAACGGCGAAAGTACGCCGGCTTGATCAAGACGCTGGATGACAACGTCGGCAAGATCATGGACACACTCCGCGAGTTGAAACTGGACAAGAACACACTGGTGGTATTCACCAACGACAACGGCGGCCAAACGCTGACCGGGGCCGTGAATGCCCCGCTTCGAGGACGCAAGGGAATGATCTGGGAGGGGGGAATCCGCGTCCCCATGGCGTTCTGTTGGCCGGGACGGATTCCGCCGGGAAGTCGAATCGACGCCCCCGTGATTTCGCTCGACTTCCTGCCCACTTTCGTGGCTGCCGCCGGCGCGACGGTCGATCCCGCCTGGAAGCTCGACGGCATCGATCTGTTGCCGCGACTGACGGGCAAAACCGATCGCCTTCCCGAGCGATCCCTGTTCTGGCGCATTCACGGCCCGCAGCGGGAAAGCGCGGTGCGCCGCGGCCGCTGGAAACTGGTTTTGCTCAAGCACACGCCACAGACCGAACCTCAACTCTACGATCTCGATTCGGACATTTCGGAAACGACCGACGTAGCGTCCCAGCATCCCGAAATCGTGAAATCGCTCCGCCGCGAGTTGGCTGAGTGGGAATCCGAGTTGATCTCTCCCAAATGGGGCTCCCCCAGACGCAAAAAACGCAGGGCCGACCGTTGAGTTCTTTCGCGGAGGTGCTTTCGACACGGCTCGGTTTCTCGTAAGCTTGGCGCCGAACCCGTTTGCCGCCCGAGCGCATCTGGAGTACTGCAACCATGGTCTTCGGCCCCTCCGCCCCTGCTTCCCCCTGCGGCGAAGCCGCATTCGGCTCGCCCCGTTCGGCCTGCACGGCCGTGCTGCTGGCGATCTGGCTCGCCCTGCCCTGCGTCGCCGCCGGTTCCGATTCCGCATCGCCAACCGATGCGGCATCCTCGCCCGCATCGAATCAGCGCCGCGTGCTGAAATTGCTCCCCAACTTCAAGATGTTGCACGGAGCCCCCACGCTGTCGGTCGACCTGGCCGAGCTGCTGCGAGACGTCGATGGCATCGACTCGGACGGCGCCATTACGGGCAGCGTGCTGTACAACAAGAAGAAGAAAGTCGCCGAAGTCGAGATCATCGACGGTCGACGTCTGGTGGTGAAGGGCGGCAAGGTCGGCAAGACCGAGGTCATTCTCGAACTGAGCGACGGCAAGGGGACTCCCATCCATTCCAAGTTCTCCGTCGAGGTCTGGGAACCCGACTACTGGAAACTGGTCCTGACCGTGATCGGTGGACTGGGGCTGTTCCTGTTCGGCATGAAGAACATTTCCGACGGCCTGCAGGCGGTAGCCGGCAACCGGCTGCGGAAGATGATCTCACTGGTCACGGACAACCGCCTGCTGGCGGTCGGCGTGGGCACGTTGGTGACGATGATCGTCCAGTCGAGTTCGATCACCACGGTGCTCGTCGTGGGGCTGGTCAACAGCGGTTTCATGAGTCTCACGCAGGCGATCGGTGTCGTCTTCGGCGCCAACATCGGAACGACCATTACCGGCTGGGTGTTGGTGCTCAAGATCGGCAAGTATGGGCTTCCGCTGGCCGGCGCCGCGGCGTTTGGGTACTTGTTCATCAGCCGCGATCGCATTCGCTATCTCTGCATGGGAGCGATGGGGGTCGGCCTGGTGTTCTTCGGTCTGGAATTGATGAAGGACGGGTTTTCCATCATCAAGGATCTGCCGGCATTTGAGCAATGGTTCGAGCGTTTCACAGCCGACAGCTATCTGGGTGTGCTCAAGTGCGCCGCGATCGGCTGCGTCCTGACGTTCATCGTCCAGTCGTCTTCCGCCACGCTGGGCATCACGATCGGGCTGGCTCAAATCGGTGTGATTCCGTTCCAGACGGCCGCGGCCCTGGTACTGGGCGAAAACATCGGCACTACGATCACCGCCTGGCTGGCATCGTTTGGAACGACACCCAACGCCAAGCGAGCGGCCTACGCTCACGTGTTGTTCAATGTGCTCGGTGTAGCCTGGGTCACCGCCGTTTTTCCCTGGTACATGATGGTTATCCGATCCGTGGTGCCCGGTGCCGACACCAGCGAGCACGTGACAGCCGCCATTGCCGCCACGCATACCGGATTCAACGTCACCAACACGATCCTCTTTCTGCCATTTGCGCATCTGATGGCCAGATTCCTGGCTCGAGTCATTCCCGAACGCAAGGTCGCCGAAGAGCCTCGCTTGAAAGTGCTCGACATCCGCCTGCTCGAATCGCCCGTGTTGGCACTCGAACAGTCCCGCGCGGTCGTCCAGCGGATGGCCGAACTGTGCCGGCAGATGATGTCCGTGTTGGGAACGATCCTCCAAAGTGACACGATGGAGGAGGAGCAAGTGCGCACAGCGACACAGGATGAACAGACGATCGACGAATTGCAAGACGAGATTGTCAGCTTCATGACACCGCTGCTGGCTTCCAACATGCCGGAAGAATTGATCGACGAAGCGCGCCGTCAGTTGCGAATCGCCGACGAGTACGAGTCGATCAGCGACTACATCGGGCGAATCCTCAAGTATCAGGTCAAATTGCAAAACGCCGGATTCACGTACGAGAGCCAGGAGCGGGAGAGTCTGCTGCAACTCCATCAGCATGTCGACGAGTTCCTTGAATCGATTGCTCAAGCCTATGCTGGACAAGACGACATTACGGAAGAGCTGCTGGAAGAGCGAGGCCGCCATATTGCTCAAGAAGTCCGCCGGCTGCGGCGAACCATGCTGGAGCGGATGGCCGATCAATCGGTTCCGCCTCGAGTCAGTGTGACATTCAACCGTCAGATCATCGCCTACCGCCGCGTGCGCGATCACGCGGTGAATGTGATCGAAGCGATCGTGGGACAAAAGTAACCCGTACCGCCATAACCGGAGCCACTGTCAGCCGCCTCGCGCCCGCTGGATGAGCTTCAGGAACCCGGACAGTGGACGAGTGTTGGCGACATCACGGGGAGTCAGCCCACCCCGCCGAGCCTGCAACACGCCGTATCTCATGGCGTCGAGTCCCGTGGTACTGTGAGCATCGGTACTGATGACAATGGGAATCCCCCGTTCCCTCGCCGCCTGACAGTCGATGTCGTTCAAATCGAGACGGTGAGGATTGGCATTGAGTTCCATCAGTTTGTGATGGCGGGCGGCCGTGTCGAGCACGGCATCCATGTCGACCTCGTAGGGTGGCCGGCGGTTGAGCAGCCGTCCCGTTGGATGGGCGAGCACACAGACCCACGGGTGCTCCAGCGCCTCGACAATCCGCTCGGTGATCTGCTGCCGCGACTGGTTCTGCCCGTAGTGCACACTGACCACGACCCAATCGGCTTCGGCGAGCACGTCATCGGGCAGGTCGAGTCCCCCCTTCTCCAGAATGTCGCACTCGATTCCCTTGAGAATCCGCAGACGCCTGCCGTACTCCTCATTGAGCCGGTCGATGGCGTCCCACTGCCGGCGCAGCCGCCGTGGATCGAGCCCGTTGGCCATCGTCACGCGCTGCGAGTGGTCGGTGATGGCGATATACTTGAGTCCTCGAGCGACCGCCGCTTCGGCCATTTCTTCCAAGGTATTGCGCCCGTCGGTCTGCGTGGTGTGCATGTGCAGATCGCCGCGGATGTCGTCGGGCCGAATCAACTCCGGCAGCGTTCCCTGTTCGGCCCAGTCGAATTCGAACCGATCTTCCCGAATCTCCGGCGGAAAGCAGGGCAAATCGAGCGCCGCGTAAACCGACGCCTCGGTTTCTCCGGCGATCGCACGCTCTTTACCATCCCGCAAGTCGAACACTCCGTACTCGTTGATCTTCAACTCGCGTTGTTTCGCCAGATGGCGCAGATGGACGTTGTGAGCCTTCGAGCCGGTGAAGTACTGCAAAGCGGCACCAAACGATTCCCGGGGGACGACGCGAAGATCGATCT
>JALSIV010000136.1 GCA_026989685.1 Pirellulaceae bacterium
ACCCACCGCCGATGAGATGATCGCCAAGAAGGATGAAGTCGAGCACCCGTTCAAGGGATTCTGAATGCCGTCTTCGTGACACGATGCACAACATCCTGTTACAGCTTGATCCCGACCCGCAGCCGAGCAGTTTCGATGCTGTCGTCGCACGCGACGCCGGCGCCGAAACGCTCCTGCGGCACGGGGGCGTGACGCCGGAGGATGTCCGGGAGTTGATCTACGGGTTGATCTTCACGCGCCACCCCGATGAACTCCGCCACTCGGCCGTTTTCATCGGCGGGCGAGACACCGCCAAAGCCGAGGCGCTGTGGCAACAAGCCCGCAAGGCGTTCTTCGGGCCACTCCGCGTCTCCATGCTTCTCGATCCCAACGGCGCGAACACCACGGCCGCCGCGGCGATCGTGCTGGCCGGTGTCCACTTGCCACTCGGCCAATCGACCGCCACCGTGCTGGGAGGAACGGGACCGGTCGGCAGGCGGGTCGCCCGACTCCTCGTCCGCCAAGGAACTCACGTTACCGTGGTATCGCGTTCGGCGGATCGCGCCGCGAACGCCGCGGATGAACTACGAGCGCTGCAGCCGAATGCCGCCGTCGAAGCGGCGGAAGCGAGATCGCCGCACGATATCGAGCCGCTCATTCGTGGTCGCCAACTGGTCGTCGCGGCCGGGACGACCGGAGTGGAACTGCTTCCCGAAAGCCTCTGGCGCGCTGTCGCTCCAAAACTCGTCATCGACCTCAATGCGGTTCCGCCGCTCGGCATCGGTGGTATCGATGCGCACGACGCCGCGAAGAAGTATGGGGAGACACTCGCCTACGGAGCGATCGGCGTGGGCAACTTCAAAATGAAAATCCATCGCGCCGCCGTAAGACGGCTCTTCACGGCAAATGACCTGCTCCTCGATGCCGAAGAACTGGCCGAAATCGGGCGGTCCCTCATCGCCGCCGGATGATGCTCGGTATCCTCGTCTCCGTGCAGCCTGCGATCAGTGCAGCCGCCGCCGTTCCAGCATCCGTTCGCTCGGCAAGACGACATCCCAGGCCAGCCCAGCTTTTTCCATCAACCGGATGACGATCCAACTGAAGTCGAACTGCCACCAGAACAGTCCGTGTCGAGCCGATGTCGGAAACGCATGATGATTATTGTGCCAACCCTCGCCCAGCGCCAGGACGCCGCATACGACGTTGTTGCGCGAGTTGTCGGATGTATGGAAATGACGTTTCCCGAAAACGTGGCAGATCGAATTGATCGACCATGTGATGTGGTGGGCAATGAAGATACGCACGAGCCCTCCCCAAATGAGCCCCAGCAGGGCTCCCTGCCACGACATGGTAACGAGGCCGCCGATCGCCGAGGGAATGGCCAGGCTTGCCGCGACCCACAACACGTAGGTCCGGTCGACGGCAACCATGAGCTTGTCGCACAGCAGGTCTGGGACATACCTCTGTAAAATGCTGGGGGACCAATACCGCGTGAAGAGCCAACCCATGTGTGCATGAATCAGTCCCTTCAGGCTGGCCCACCAGCCGTAGCCGTGAAGAACGGGCGAATGCGGATCCCCGTCGTGATCCGATTTCTCGTGATGTCGCCGATGGACGGCGCACCAGACAAGGGGTGATCCTTGTACGGCCAGCGAGCCCATGGCCATCCAGAAGAGACGCACGATGCGGAAGGTGCTGAACGAATTGTGCGTCAACAGCCGGTGATAACCGACCGTGATCCCCATGGCGGTGAACAGCCATCCGACGACGAGCATGGCCAGAAAAGGCCAGCCCATCCAGCCGTACTGCCACGTTAATACGATGGCGGCGATGACCCCCGCAAAGGGAAGCAGAATCGTGCCCAGCATCATGGCCTTGTGACTCCAGCTCACGTCGTACAGCGCCTCCTCGCGCCCCGGCGACGCCTCCGGACTTGACGTCGGCTGCAATGTGGTCGATTTCGAATCGGTAGCTGGTGGTGTCATCGAACCCCGTCTTTCTGTCAAAGTCTCTTTTTCTTGTTTTTGTTATTTTTCTTCAGGTTGGCTGTCCAGTGAATGCCGCGTCGGTTCCTGCCCGTCCAACGGGTGGAGCGAACGGCACCCAAGTGGCAGGCGACGAGCATGACGCGTACGGCGTCCCAAGATCAACCCGCGGCTAGAAGAATACGCCAGCTCGGAGCCGACTCGACGGAGAGCCAAGGCTGCGGCCAGGACTCTGAATCGCGAGCATGGGCGAATGCCGCGCTGTAACGGGATGCATCCGCAGGAGGCATCAACGATCGGGTTGTGGGTTGAGGCAGTACGTCTCCCTTCGCCTTCCATAGCGTGATGTCCAAACGCCACCACCATTGGTGGAATACGCCGGGAACACAATCCACTAACTGTACACGCTGCGCACTCAGAAAGCAAGTGGGATCGAGGCGCGTTGCGGCCGAGCCGCGTAGTGCTGTGCACCCCGGTACCCGATGCGCAAGTCTACCAAAAGGACCATGGATCGCGCGGATTGGCGAGATCGGCGGCGAGGAAGCGCGCCTCGAAGCCGGGAGCCAGCCGTCCGAAACGTTGCGACAACCCCAACGCTCGAGCCGCTTCCAGTGTCCCCATCGCCACGATCAGATCGTCGCGAATGCCCGGATGGCGCCGTCGGATACACCGCAGTTCCTCCGCGATCGACAGGTCGGGACTCGAGGCCTTCGAGTCGGTACCGACAACCACATGCACGCCGGCATGAATCATTTGCTCCAGAGGGTACGCTGTATGCTGAAAGAACTCATGCGTGCGCGGGCAATAGACGACCGACATGGACCGGCGGTGGCGGGCGAGGAATCGGCGTTCTCGTTGATCGAGGTAGTTTCCGTGAATCAGGAGAACGCGGGGGAGCGAAACGAGGCAATGCAGGTAATCAAGAGGTCGTGTCCCCGGCGGAATGGCACGCGCATCCCACGCATCGAACTCCTCCAGCACGGCCACCAGCGGTCCGGTACCATGTGCCAGCAGTTCCAACTCCTCGGGCGATTCGGCCAGATGAAACGCCAGCGGCAGCTTCCGCGCGGCCGCCAGCCGGCAAAGCCTGGCGAACAGGTCGGGCCGCACACTATACGGAGCGTGAGGACTGAGCCCCCACTCGAGCTGCCGCACGGAGGGGGTAATTCGATCAATCAGCGCACCGATCTCTTCCCACGCAGCGCGGGCGGCCGTTTCTCGCAAGCCAATCGCCTCGAAGAACACGGTACCGACGAGGTCCGTGTACCGTTCCGGCGGCGCATGGAACGGACGCGTGGCGATTTCACCGAGCGCGGCGACTCCCGCACGGCGGCTTGCCCGCCAACCGGCTTCCACAGCTTGCCATGTTTCCCCTCGGCACGCCGTCTCGCGACGATCGGCCACCACCTTCCGAATCCAGGCGGCGAACGAAATTCCCGATGCACCAAGTGGTTCGGCAAGCAAACTGAACTCGAGATGCGTATGCGGGTTCACCCAAGCGGGCAGGAGCGCCACATCCCCCCAATCCGTCGCGGCAGACCCGTTCCAGCCGCTTGTCGCCTTTCCGACTTCCACGATCCGCTGACCGACAACGCGGAGAAATCCGTTCTCAATCGGCGGCGCACTGATGGGGAGTACCCACCGCGCGCGGTGCACCGTCTCCTTCGAACCACCGCTCCAGACGCGGAACTTCAACGTTTCGACTCTCTTGTTGCCAGGTCCCGGAACGATCCCGGTCTGCCTGCGAATGACGCCACGTCGGGGTCCAAGCCGCCGACACATCGCAGGCCCCGTTCGCCACAACACGCGTCTTGTATAGGATCCAGGCCAGTACGAACGATCCGGCCGTGCCTGCCGCCAACGCCAGCGGTCGATACTCCGGCCCGGCAGCGGTCATGTCAAGCCACCACGATAGAACGCGTACGTCGGCCAGCGTGCTGCCGGAAACGGCCAGGACAAACGTCAGGCCGTTATAGACACCAT
>JALSIV010000137.1 GCA_026989685.1 Pirellulaceae bacterium
ACCGCGCCGCCGGGTGGCCGTCGCTCATCCCCTCGCCTTTTCCATTTCGTTTTCCATTCCACACTCGCGGAAATCCCTCTGCGCCCGGTTCACGAAGTGGCGCGAGCGGGCGTCGGTTTGCAAAGATGCGGCCTTGTTCCACTTGGGTCACGGCTTCGATCTTCCCCTTTCATCCGCCCGTTGGTGTATCGCTCTTTTTGGTTGACAGTCGACTCCAAGAAGGGCTAGACTGCGCGTGAGGAAAGCGTGCCGTAATCGGCCGTACTTGTTGGAGTGGTGCGATGAACGAACACGAGGGCGGTTGGCCTGAGGATGACGCGACCCGTGAGTTGGTGTCGGTCGATGAAGTGTGCCGTCGGTTTGCTCGCATGTTGGTGGAGGGACAGCCGCCGGAGATCGACGGTTTTCTGCGACTGGTACCCGACTCGTTGCGTGACGAGCTGAGGCGCCGTTTGCAAGCTTTGTCGGCTCTTCTTTCGAGGGGTACCGGAACGGCACCGCTCGAGCAGGACGAGACGATTCGGCACGTCGGTGGCGAAAGAGGGATCGGGAACGACGTCACGATTCGTCATTCTCTGGGGTCTGTTTCGGGGAGTGATCCCGCTCAAGAGACGATTCGCCGTATGGCCGACAGGACGGCTCGTGAAGAAAGGGCCGACCCCGAGACGGGCTCGGAGGTATCGGACGAGGAGTCGGCGGTCGCGATCGTTGCCGGTTACCGCATCGAGAAAGTACTGGGACGCGGCGGCATGGGTGTCGTTTATCAGGCGATTCAACTTTCGCTGAACCGCCGCGTGGCACTGAAGATGGTGTTGGATCCTCGAGCGGCGACGGAGGAGGCGCTGCGCCGATTCGAGTTGGAAGCGAAGGCGGTCGCCGAACTGAATGATCCTCGGTTTGTTCAGATTTACGAGTACGGTATTCACGATGGCAAGCCATACATGGCATTGGAGTTGGTCGAAGGTGGCTCACTGGAGGACTTCCGCCAATCGGAGCCTCAGCCGGAACGGTTGGCCGCTCGGATCACTCAGTCGTTGGCCGGTGCCATGCACGTGGCCCACGCCGCCGGCCTGGTCCACCGCGATCTCAAGCCGCAAAACGTGCTCCTTACGGAAGACCGATCGGCCAAGATCACCGATTTCGGGCTGGTGAAACGGCTTGATCATGATGATTCGCAGATGACTCAGCACGGCCGCGTGATGGGGACGGCGAGCTACATGGCTCCCGAGCAGAGTCGCGGCGAGACGGACATCGGTCCACCGGCCGATATCCACGCGCTCGGCGGCATCTTGTATTGTCTACTTACGGGACGGCCGCCGTTTCTGGGCGGCAACGTGTTCGATACGATCCAGCAAGTGCGGACCGAAGAGCCGGTACCTCCGTCTCGTTTGCGCCCCAAGTTGTCGAAGGACTTGGAGACGATCTGTCTCAAGTGCTTGCAGAAGGACCCGGCCAAGCGTTACGAGTCGGCCGAGGCGCTGGCCGACGATCTGGAGCGTTTCCTTTCCGGGCGTCCCATCTTGGCTCGTCCGATCGGTCTTCCCGAGCGGGGATGGCGGTGGACCAAACGCAACCCATTGGCGGCGACGGTCGCGGCGCTCGTGCTGGCGATTGCCGTGGGAGCGTCGGTCGCTTCCTGGCACTTGACCGCGCTCAATCATCGCTTGGTGGTGGAGCAGCGAAATACGGAAGCGGCCCGTCGGAAGGAGGCCGAACAGCGTCGCCGCGCCGTGGCGGCTCGGCAAGCCAAGAGCCGACAGTACAACGAGGTGCTGATGGCCTACCACACGGTGTTGGACCGAGTCGAGCGCCGTTTGCGCAACGATCCGTCTCAAGTGAAGCTGCGGAAGGAGATCGTCGAGCTGGCAATGAGCAGCTTGGGGCGTGTGCGCGACGAAAGCGAAGCCGGCGTGCTGGCCGACCGGGACCAGGCGGTGGGCCATCAGCGTCTGGGGGGCATCTACCAGGTCGTGGGGCAACTCGAAGAAGCCAAGCACCAGTACGAACTGGCATCGAAGATCCTGACGGCGATCCTGAAGAAACACCCCGACGACCCTCAGCACATTCGGAACGTGGCGGCGATCGCCATGCGGCGAGCGTCGGTGCTGGATCGACTCGGAGATCGCCCGCAAGCCAGGTCGCTGTACGAAGAAGCCTTGGCGCTGAGAAAACGTTGGGACGAGATTCGCACAAGACAAAACCATGCCAATCATCTGGACGCCAAACGGGCGGTCGCTCAGACGTATGTCGCGCTGGGTAGCATCGACCTGGAGTTGGGCGATCCGCAAAGAGCGTTGACGCAGTTCGAGTCGGCCAGAGAGTGGTACCGCAAGTTGCCGAAGAAGATCCTGCTGCGCCCCGTTGTCTTCCGCGAATTAACCGGTTTGGAGCACTGGCTGGGGGAGACCTATTCCCGGTTGGGCGATCTGGAGCAAGCCGAGAAGATGTTGACTCGAGCCGTCCAGAAACGGGTGCTGTTGATGAAGAACGACGACACCGACTCGGCGAAGTTGGCCTATTGCCGGAGTCGGATGATCCTGGGGGATTTCTACTTCATCCACGCCGACAACCTCTTCAAGGCATGGCGGCAATACTGCCCGGTGTGGGAGTTGTCTACCGAGTTGTTCGAGGGGAATTCGTTTTCGCGCGATGTGAAGTGGAATCTGGCCAATATCGCCTATCGATTGGGGGCACCACTGCTGGAAGCTCAACGCCGGGGCATCGATCTGGAGCCGGCACTCGATCAGATGGATTCTCAAGTCTACTTCAAGCGGGCTTGCGATTTGCGAGAAGAGTTGGCGGCGATCGATGAAGATGACATGCAGGCCAGGATCGAGTGGGCACTGGCATTGGCTCGATGTGGCCGTGTTGAGGAAGCCGAGAAACAAGCTCACGTGCTATTGGATCGGGGCAAGAACGATCCTCGACTGCTCTTTCAAGCCGCTTGCACACTCGCGCTCGCTGGGGTCGGCGATGACGAACCCAGTCTCCGGCGCCGCGACCGGGCATTCGACGTGCTGCAGGATCTGCTCGAGTCGGACTGGCGGGATGTCCTGGCGATCGAGCGTGACCCCGATCTGGCTCCGCTGCGGGGAGATCCTCGTTTCGATAAGCTGGTGGCAGCGTTTTCTCGGCAAGCGAAGAAGCGGTGAGAGGAGTGTGAGGGGCGAGGGGGAATGCCGCGGGGACAAAGGCTCGAGGAAGGACGGAGCCGACGTCTTCCTACGAGGGCCGCGCAGACCGCCGCGACGATGGTGACGAAGCGGGATCGTTGCGACCGGCAGGTCGACTCGAGTCGGCGCGGCCGTGGCGGAGGAAGCGACCGCCGGAGAAGAACTGCGCCGGCGGATCCTCGGCGAGAGTGCGCACCTCCAGGATGCGGGCGTGGTCGAGTCCGTTGGTGGCCGAGACAGTGACTCGCAGCGCGGATATCGAGCCTTGCAAGTCGAGGTGGTGGCGGCGAAGACGCCGGTAGTTGTGGCGGACTTCCACAACGGTGCGCCACCGGTTGCCCTCGCGGATCGCGATCGTGTAATCCCGAACGGTTTCCGGTTGAGGGCGTCCCCACACCATCCCGGCCGTGTAGCCATCGTGATGGCTCAGCGTAAGATGCCGGTGCAATCCCGTGTCGAACACGAGTTGAATCTCGCGGACCGGTGTGGGGTCGTCCCACTCGAGTTGCAGCCACGCCGGGAGGCCGGCCTGCGGATCGGACATCCAGCGGTGGGTTCCTTCCGGATGCCGGCCGGGCGGTGCACCGCGAGGGCCATGTGCGGCGCGGGTGACTCCCGAGACGACGTTGGCCGCTCTCCCTAAATGACCGAGCGCAATTCTGCGACATCCGTTGAGCCTAGGGGACTGTTGTAGATTGTGTCGTTTCTCGGTTTCGCCGTCGCAGGTAATCTCGGACGTTTTTCATGAGGTCG
>JALSIV010000138.1 GCA_026989685.1 Pirellulaceae bacterium
GTCAGTTCCACTCCCAAAGTGCAGTACTCTTACGCCGACGGTTCGGCCGGGACGGTCCGCGCTACGGGGCTCACCTGTTACCCGCTCCGCCAGTCATCCAGTTTCAATCCAGAGATTCATGAGAAGTGCTGTGTGTTTCCCGTCACCAGGACACGATCGGCCGTAATGGCCGTAGCCGCAATGATCAGGTCGGCGTCGTTCCGCGAATATCCGTTCTTTGTCGCGTCGACCCATAACTCGGCCGCACGCAGCAGAACGGTCATGTCGATCTCGAAAACGCCGCTTGTTCGGATCAGACTCACGAACCGTTCGAGTTGTCGATCCGCATTGGTGGCTCGCAGGCCGCGTATGATTTCGTACACTGTAAGCGACGAGAACGCCAATCGGCCGTGCTCAGCCAAGTATTGCTGCGCTCGGCTCCGAACGGAGCGATTCCTTCCTTTGAGAACTTCAGAAAGGATATCGGTATTGAGTATCGCAGATTCCATTCAGCTACGGTACGTTCCGAGTCAGGTTCGGGCGAGCCGCGAGGAGTCGGTCAAATACGTCGAGTTTCTCGTCGGTCAAACCGTCGAGGATACTCGTCCATTCCTCCAGCCTTTGAGCAGACCCTTCACCGGTTGGCGGAGTTCGAGCCGACGGTATTTCGATGGTCACCTGTCGCACTCCGGCAAGGTGATGGCCGGTTATCTCTTCCAGGATGCGCCTTTGCTCCGGGTTCAGCTCTGCCACGTCGATTCTTACTTTGTCTTGACTCATGGCGACGCTTCCTTCGATTCCGTGGTACGGCTTGCGTGCCGTTTGTGCATTTTATCGAGTCGTCTTTCGAACGCTCTCAAGTCGTGCCGTACTCTCATTCTACCTTGGCCGCCCCGTTTCGGCCAACTGAGATCAGCCGCGAGTCCCAAGTCATTCTAGGATGGTGGGCTCACGTTCTTTTCTCCCGGTGTGATGCACCAGTCGGAACTGGACAATGCCAAATGCTCGCGTACGTTCGTACTCCCCAGAAGACGCGATCCATCGCCGGGCGAAGAACGATAACGTGAGCACGGCCAAAGCCTGAGGGCGCAGTACAATTGAATCGGTTGCTCGCCCCGACATGCGAGCGGTTCGCTGCGGGGTTGGTTATGGTCGGGAATGTGGCCATGAAACGGTGGATGCCGCGACGACGAGTCGTGACCGTTGTAACGTTCGTGGTCGGTCTCACCGCCATGGTAATCGGTGGCGGAAAATGGTGGGCCGTCCGTTCGGCCACGCTCACTCGAAACGAGTGCGTTGCCCAAGTAGAGGCTGCCGGAGGATTGGTGACGTTTGAGCACCAATATGGTGCGACCCGATGGGTGCATTCACCGACCCGTGAACCACCTCCTGATCCGTTGTGGCGCCGACTTCTATTCGGAAGAGGCAGTCGACTTCGCATTCACTCGATCCGGTTCCCCAACGGCGAATCGCCGGACAACTCGGTCTTGAAGGCGCTGCGGAAACTGCAGGAAGTCCGCGCACTCTTCCTGCAGGGCACATTGGCCGACGATGAAACGATGGCGATCATATCGAATTGGCGAACGCTCGAAACGCTGGTGCTGGACGGAACGCGCGTTACGGAGCGCGGGCTGACGCACATCACGTCGTTGAAAGCACTTGAAGTCCTCCGCATCGACGGTATCGCCGCCTCGGACGAGAGTCTCGCCATGATTGGTGCCTGCAAGACCCTCTGTTACTTGTCATGCGTCGACACATCCATCACGCGGGGCGGGATCGATCGACTCCGCAATCAGCGCCCGCAGCTTCGGATCGAATGGGGAGAGACGAGCGGTGACGAGGTTCGTGAAGCGGGAAACCGCCTGGAAAGGCTGGGGTTCTATGTAGATCGTCGATACGACGCGAAAAAGAAACGCGTTTGGTATGCCGTCACCCTCCCCATCGTCGTTCTGGCGCAAGATGTCACCACGTCACAGTGGCGTGGTTCAAAGAAGGACCTTGAGACCTTACGAGCACTACGCGGGCTGCGCCGGCTGAATCTGGACGTGTCTCTCGATCGCTCCGATCTCGTCGACGACGATGTTATGGAAATGGTGTCTCGACTCGCATCGCTGCGTGAGTTGAGCATTCGCAACTGTCTGGTGACCGACAACGGGCTGGCGAGTCTTCGCAAGCTTCCTCACCTGCGGCGACTCGACGTTTCCGGGACGAAGATTACCAATCGAGGCTTGACGTTCATCGCAGCGATGCCGCAGCTCGAGACGCTCGAGCTTGTCGGCACGAGCATTGACGACGACGGGCTGGCCCATCTGACCGCCCTTGAGTCTTTGACGTCACTCGATTTGTCGTTTACCCGAGTCACCGACGCCGGAATGCATCACCTGGAAGCATTGACTTCACTCAAGGAGCTCCGATTGACCGGCACGGAGTTCTCTGTGGAAGCCAAAGGGAAGCTGAGAGAGTCGCTTCCGGATTGCCTGGTATGGTAGCTCTTTCCCGGGCTGCTCGGTCTACCGAGGATGTCGCGCCGGTCCGCTGGTGCGACGAAGAGAGCGGCCGAAGGGGTGCATGCTTACGGTCCGTCAGACCGGGATTTCTCCTCCTCATCGAACACGGTCCACACGTACGTCTTCGCCCGCAGCTCGTCAAGATAGGCCTTCAGTTTCTTCTCGAAACGTTCCTTCTGGATCCGTTTGCGAAGGTCTTCCTGCACTTCGGCGAACGACTTGCGACCGGCATCGTGCCGTTCCAGAACACGCACGATATGGAACCCGGTTCGATCCTCCAGGATTTGGCTCAATTTTCCGATCGGCAAGCTGAAGATCGCCCGGTCGAGGACATCGGAAACGAGTGCTCCTTTGCTGGTCCAATCGTAGCGTCCACCGAATTCGGCGCGCGGTCCCTGCGAATACCGTTTGGCGACTTCGGCGAAGGGAGCCCCGCGGAGCACCTGGTTGCCCATATCGACGATGGCCAGTTCGGCAGCCGCCTTGTTGGGGAACTTCTCGAACAGCACGGTGAGTTTTTCCCACCGGGCGCGGGCTGGAAAGGAGAACTCGTCGAGATGCTGCTGGTAATAGGCGAGCAACTCTTCGTGAGTCACTTCGGCGTTGCGCGGCACGTTCCGCGAGACCATCATCTGCGCGATGGCTTGCAGACGGAACTCCCGTTTTCGTTGCTCCAGCGACGAACCGAACCGCCGCAGGCCGGCGTCAAGCTGAGCCACCGTCTGGAGTTTGGCGTCTTTGAGCAGTTTGGGGACGAATTCCTTGTAGAACTTCTGATCGAGCTGCCTGGCGATCTCCGATTCCGCCTCCTTGCGTTTGTCGGGTGGGATCGTATTCCAGAATTCCTGATTGAGTGCGCGGAGCTGAATTCGTTGTTCGACCAATCGCTTGAGGAGGAGCCGCTTCTGGCGTTCGTATTCCTCGGGCAGCATTTCCTTCTTGGCCGGCTCCAGCAGCTCGCGGATCTGCGGCAGAAGTTCCCCGGCGAGGATCGGTTCGTCACCCACCACGGCGATGATTTCGGCATCTTCGGCCGATGCACCGGTGATGGCGTCCCTGCCGGGAAGCGGACGGTTTGGCAAGGAGCTGTTCAGTGGGGAGCTGCTGGGCAAGGTGCTGTTCGGCAGGGGATAGCGGGGAGCCGGCTGGCCGTGCACCGGGGCGGCGCCGAGGATTACTGCGGAGAGGACCGTCCACGCCGACCAGCAGCGCCGATCTGGTCGCCGGGGAGAGCCCGCCGCCAAACGCTCCTTGGCGGCACGTGGTGAGCGGACGAATTGGGACGGTCGGAAGTCCATCAGTGGCAGACATGGCGCAACGAAAGTCGTCCCGAAGTCGGCTCGCGATGGACCGATTCCGCGCGGACCGTTCAGGAGGCGGCGGGATTATATCGGCCAGCCGGCGTTGCTTGCAACATAGATTTTAGCCAGTCAAGCAA
>JALSIV010000139.1 GCA_026989685.1 Pirellulaceae bacterium
GCCGCCGTGGTGGTGGCCATGGCCGCCTGCTCGAGCGGTGGACGTGGCGAACAGACTCAGACCAACCGCCGCACCGATCAAGGCCACCGTTTTCATCACATTCTTGAGAGAGCGTTTCATGACTTGGCTCCTTCACACAATCGATTGTTGTTCGACCCCGCTTCCACTGCACCGTGATTAACGCAGTCGTTGTGCCAAACCGGATCGATGATCTTGTAAGTTGTTTTGTATAAGTGACTTATGGGTCCGCCTGCCGTCAAAGTGCGATTCGGCGATCTGGTGGGGCGTCATCAAGGTGATGACGCTGTTTTCTCAAAACGATGGCGCTTCGAGCTTCCGCGTTGCCGATTTGGCCGCTCGCCACGGTGTTTCCACCGCGGCGGTCTACTACTGGCGAAAGCGACTCGGGATGAGCGGCCCGGTATGCCACCGCTCGCCGAGCGGCGGCCCGAGGGTTTCAGCCCGACTATACTGCAGCGGGCAATCAAAGCCGGCCGACATGCGCAACAGCTTCGACGGACTCGAAGGCGGCACGTTCGAATTCCCTTCGGCTCCCGACTCGCAACACGGCATCGATCTGAGGTCGGCCAAGAGACGCAAGCGGTACTCGCGGGCAGCCTGACACGATCTGCCACCACAGTGTCACACGCGGCCGGTGCCAAAAACACTTCGCCGTTCCTCCGCCCGCCGCGGGGCTTGTCCCCCGGGGATGCGACGACTGACAGCTACCAAGCACCCGAAAACTCGGCTGTTCTCATTTCGCAGGCTCGGAGCCTGCGAAATGAGTTTGCCCTGGCCATTGAGCATCTGCCGCTCGCCGGCGAGATGGAAAAAGCAGTCGCTTCGATGCAGAAGGTACTCGACGGGCGGATTGTCTTCCGACTTGCGATTGTCATCGCCGGAATACTCCTGGCGGATGATCGGAGAACGGCAATCGCCTCTACGGCTGGAAAACGATTCGCCTCAAGAAGCGTGCGGCAAGCAACGGCGGGTGGCAGACATCATCTACCGTTGGCGGGGAAAGGAAGTGACTCGGCAGTACAAGACCTTCCTCGCAACGTCCAAGATCGTTGGTGGAACGATCCGTGTTGTCATCGTCCGGTTGGACAAGGAGGGATGGGCCCCCTACTCTTGTAGCGACCCGTCCGTCAGCGCGCGGGACATCGGATCCAGGAATCAATCTCCGAAGACGTCTTCAATCTTCTCGGCGGCGAGGACGCCGTCGGCCCACATGAGCAGCCGCTTGGCATCGGCCTGTTCGATGCGTTCTCGATGCGCCAGATCGAGTTCGCCGAACTTGGCCTCGAGCAGCCGAGTGAGGATCTTGGCCTCACCCCGCGCGATTCCCTTCTCAATCCCCTGCTTGATTCCCTTCTCAATTCCCTTCTCGATCCCCTTCTCGATCCCTTCTCGGATCCCTTCTTCCTTGAATTCCCGTTTCCACTCTTCAACGCGTTCTTTCAACATGACTCCGCACTCCTCGATATCGTCCAAGTCGGGCATCGACTCGGCCGGTACTCGGCCGCGGTCGAGGATGGCCCGCACCCACCGTGCAATCCGCTTCAGCGCCGCATGGTGCTTCGTCTGCGCGGCCCATTCGACCATGGCGTCGATGACGGCCGCGAACTCCTCCGGGGCGTTGCATTGCTCGAACCGAAAAACCAGCGCCGCCAAGTTCCGCATGCCGGCCAAACGGGCGTCGTCGAGCGCGTGTTCCTCCAACAGGAAGTAGCGCATGCGCGGCCGGTAGCGGGAGAGGGACCCGGGACAGTCGGCCATCAACCCGGCGACGTCCAACGGGGCCGACCACCGCCTGCTTCCATTATACAGCACGATCGGCAGCACGGGAGGAAGCAAGCCGTCGGGACCGAGCTGATCCTCGGCGATCAATTGCTGGTAGAGGAGCCCCACGTAGACCATCAGCCGCAGCGCCATGAAGCGGTCGACCGTCGATTGGAACTCGAGCAGCAGATAGACGTAGAGCCACTCGCCTCGGAAGCGGACTCGCCAGATGACATCGTTTTCCCGTTGCTCGAAACGGTCGGAAACGAAGCTGCCGCTGACCAGTTCGAGCGTGTCGAAGTCGAGCTGGGCGACCCACGATTCATCCACGAATCCGCGGATCAGGTCGGCCATCGTGTGCTTTTCGGCGAAGATCCGACGGCGGCTCGCATCGTGCTCGTTCATGCCACCATTGTAGGCCCCATCCGGCCATCGGCCAATGTTACCGCGAGCGTGTAGGCGTATGGTGGCGGCGCCCACGCAGCGTGTTCCCGGCACCCTGGTTTTCCGCTTGGCCACCGTCACTCCGCTTGACGTTGCCACCCGATTCCTCCTCCTCCCGCCGATTGGGCTATAATGTCGGCCGGTCGATGAGGCTCTGCCGAGCCTGCGGGGCGTCCTCCAACACCCGTGGCTGCTCGGCCATGTTCCCCCAACCTCCGAGAACCAATACCCAAGACAGGTGCCGCCATGCCGGCGCATACCCTTCGCAAACTCTGGGAATCGAGTTCCCCGCCTCCCGATATCTTCGCTTTTATCGAACGGCACGACGGGCATGATCCCGCCGCGCTGCTCGCTCTCCTCCAAATCGACCAGCAGTTTCGCTGGAAAACGGACCAGCCCCTGCGCGTCGAAGATTATCTCGCCCGCCTCCCGCAACTCGCCGACGATCCCCGCATCAAACTCGAACTGGCCGTCAGCGAGTTGCGGGAGAGCTGCGACCGAATGGACGGGGGTTGTTCGACATACATGGCAATCTGTATGAATGGTGCTAGGACTGGTATGGAAGCTGGTCGGCTCGGGAGGAGGATCCGCTCCATGACGATTCCGGCTCGAACCGGGTGTTCCGGGGCGGTGGCTGGTCGAGCCTGGCGGAGCGCTGCCGTTCGGGCGCCCGTGCCGGGACCCGGCCGACGTCCCGCACGGGCGACGTGGGATTCCGGGTCGCCCTAGTTCCGCAAACCGAGCCAGGCAGGGAGGGGAGCGATCCACCGCGAACGGAGGCTGCGCAGCCGGCGCCGGGCGGTAGCCCGCCGGCTCGCAAGCCGTAGTGGCGGTGGATGGGGTGGGGTGAAGAAGCCCCGCGGTTTGCCGACGACCGATGGTGTGTAACGTCCCTTGGCCGATATCACGGCGAATGGTGCGTGGCAGCGACGAAGTCGCTACGGAGCGAAGCCTGGGGTTGGGCTCCAGAGCGTCAGCGAGGGAGCCCAACCCCAGGTGAAGGCATCAAGTAAGCGAGGCCGACGGGACTCGAACCCGCAACCACTGGATCGACAGTCCAGTACTCTAACCAATTGAGCTACGGCCCCAACTTGTGGTTTTGGCTTATCATCGCCCCAACCGTGGCGATGAGTTTAGAATTATAGCCCGCTCGTTTCCGCCTGCAAGCCCGAATAGAGCCAATACAGCATGACGTAGACGATCACGCCGGTCACCGAGACGTAGACCCAGATGGGGAAGGTGACCCGGGCCCACCTCCGGTGACGTTCGCAGAGGTCTTTTCGATCCTGCGGCGAAACCGGCCGTGCCGCTGTCGGGCTTCGGGTGGGTTGCTTGCTGTGTGGAGTTTGGTGACAGCCTGTCAATCCCAACCACGCCGTCCAAATGGCTAGGAAGGGGACCAGGGCGGCCAGTGTCACGTGAGTCGCCAGGACGATCCAGTAGAACCATCTGACCGCGACGGGGGCCGAGCGGGGAAATGGGCGGCTCCCCGAAATCGCGTGGTGGGTGAGATAGACGGCCAGGAATGCCATCGAGCAGGCCAGGGCGGCCAGCATGGCTCGGCGGTGCCACTTCACGTCATGTCGGCGGATCCGCCACAGGCCGAACAACAGGCATGCCAGCGCCAGGACGTTGAACGAGGCGTCGACATGTGGCAGCATGTGAGAAATCGAACCGACCAG
>JALSIV010000140.1 GCA_026989685.1 Pirellulaceae bacterium
GATACAGGACCACAGGCTGCGAGTCCAGACGGCAACGGCTCCGATCAGCAAACCGACAATGGCGGCCGATATCGACTGCTGAATGATGCCGTGCGTCAGACCAAAGAACAGCGCACTGGCCAACACGCCACGCCAGCGGCGGTTGCCGACGGCAAAACCGCTCAGCAAGAACCCGCGAAACGCTAACTCTTCACAAACGGCGGGAGCCAGAGCGAGCACCGCGAGGATCTGCCACAGCGGAGCCCTCTCAAACAGCGTCTGCATTCCCTGCAGCTTGGCCGCCATCCCCGCCGGCATGGGAAGCGCGGCAGTAACCAACGACGCAATGGCCACCCCGAGTGGATGAGCGGCGACGGCCAACACGATCGCCAACGCTACATGGCGTAGGGAGAATCGATCCAATCGCAGCGTCCGCACCGGTCGGCGCGTCAGGACGATCGCAGCCAGGACGGCCGGCAGGCCGATCGTCAACACGAGCGAGAGAATCTGAGCGACGGCAAACTCATGCCAGTTCTCGGGAACGGGAAACAGTGATCCCGCGTAAAAGCGGATTACCAGCAGCGCCACGCCCACGGTAAAGGCGTGAGCCCACCGCGGCGATTCCGGCCGGCGGCGCCACCAGGAACGCAGCGACCAGCCGCTCCGCCGTCCGCTGCCTTGAGCGAACAACACGGTCTCGCTGTGGAACTGATGCACGGCCCAGCGCACGGCAATCCAACAGGCCGTCAACGTCACGGCGCCGACCGGCAACAGATACCATACGACTTCGGCAAACCGGCCCTCCAACACGGCACGCAACCACAAGATCACGCCCGTCAGCGGTATCATGCTGGTAGCCAGTGTCAACGACGCCCCCGGCAAGAGCGCGAACGTCATCAGCGGCAAACAGACGAACAGCACCGGCATGAGATAGTACTGACCTTCCTTGCTGCTGCGAGCGAAGGCGGCAAGTGCCAATGCCACGGCACTGAACAGCGCCGAGATCGGAACCAGTGCCAGTACCAGCCAGCCCATCGTGCCCCACGGCGGCGCCGAGAACAGAGTGACTCCGCCAGTTTGCATATGAGGCAACACCAGCAGGCCTGTTATGGCGAAGCCAGCCAGATTGAGTAGGCACGTGCCCAGACTGAAAGACATCACCGCGAGCAATTTTCCGAAGACGATGTCCAACCGACTGGCCGGAGAGACCAGCAATGTTTCCAGTGTTCCCCGTTCCTTCTCTCCGGCACACATGTCGATCGCCGGATAGAACGCTCCCGTCAGCGCCCACAGAAACGCCACGAACGGGAGGATCTTCGACCAACCGAACGAACGCTTGCGGTGAGGCGTTGCCGCGTCGATTCCCTTGAGCGAAAAGGGGCGAATGAGTGCCGGTGAAACATTTTGCTCGGCGAGATTCCGCTCGACCAGCCGCTCCCGCCATCGCCCCAGCACACGCTCGGCTCGCACCAGAGCCAACCGCGAGCGTTCGTTGGTGGTGTCGCCGATCAGCACCGGCTGAGGAATGACGCTCGCTTCCGATTCGGCCAACCGAGCCAGCTTGGCTGCGAATCCGGCCGGAATCACAATCGCCGCATCACAGGTCCCGCGGGCAATCGACTGCCGCGCGGCGGCCTCCGGCGAATCTGCCGGAACGTGCAACGTGAGCTTGACCAATTGCCGCTCCGACTGCGGACTCAAGCCGGCGGCGAAGTGGTCCCCGTCGACCAGCTTGGGAGTCTTGGGCAAGTGATGGGCACCGATGATCCAGATCCGCGAGGCGTGATCCCGCTTGAACTGGGCGATCTGCATGAAGGTCATGCCCATCAGCGGATAGAGCAGCATCGGCAGCACGACGATGGTAAACAACGTGCGGCGGTCCCGCAGTTGGTCGCGAATTTCACGAGAAAAGACCAGCAAGAAGTTCGGCATATCGTCTCGCTTTATCCCACGGAGTATTCGGCCGTGTCGGCACGACTCTGATCGGCCTGATCAATCAGATAGAAAAAGACATCCTCGAAGTCCGATCGGTCAAACCGATAACTCAAAGAGGAAACGGTTCCCTCGGCCAACAACCGGCCGTGATGCAGGATGGCCACGCGGTCGCACAGTTTTTCGACTTCGCGCATGATGTGAGTCGAAAACAGAATACACTTTCCTTGAGCTCGCAGGCGATCGATGATTTCCAGCAAGGCCCGAGCCGCCAGTACGTCGAGTCCCAGAGTCGGCTCGTCGAACACGAGTACCGGCGGATCGTGGACCAGTGCCCGAGCAATCGACACTTTCTGCCTCATGCCGGTCGACATCTTGCCGCCGGGAACGCCTTGAAACGACTCCATCTGGAGTTCGGCAAAAAGCTGCTCCATGCGCCGGTGCAGTTGCTGACGTTTCATCCCGTAGAGGCGTCCGAAGTACTCGACCGTCTCCCACGCCGTCATCCGGTCGTACACCGCCGTATTGTTGGAAACGAAACCGATCGAGCGCCGCACCGCGGCGGGCTGGTAGCGCACGTCGTGCCCGCCGACACGCACGGTTCCTCGAGTCGGCTGAAGCATGGTGGCTAGGATCCGTAGCGTCGTCGTCTTGCCTGCGCCATTGGGACCGAGCAAGCCGAAGATCTCGCCCGGCTCCACGGTGAAACTCAGGTCGCACACCGCCGCCGACTCCAAGGCATCGTCGGCATCGTCATACGACTTCCACAAATGGTCGACTTCGATCATGGTGTCTGCTCAAAGAAGAAGCTACCTGAGCCGGCAGCAATGTCGCGCCGGCTCCATGAGTTCCACTGTACTCACGGCCCGCCGCGTGGCTAGCAGACTGATCCAGTTGTAACGAACAAACCGGATAAACGGAATAAGAGCCTGTAACAAAACCCGCTGCGGCGGGTTTGGGCCAGGCTGGAAAGCCCGACCTACGGTTGGTTCTCAACCGACCGGGCAGCGGTCCCGGTTGGCGTCGATGGCCCGCAGCTCCTCTTCTTCACTCAGCAACTCATAGAAGACGTTGCGCTGCCGGGGGACGAATCCCAGTTCTTCGATCGCCGAGCGAATGTCCTCGAGTGTCAAATAGTGGACCGTCCCCGCCTCGGCGACCACGTTCTCCTCGATCATCAGGCTTCCCATATCGTTGGCACCGAACAACAAGGCCAACTGGCCGATCTTCTTTCCTTGAGTCACCCAGCTCGATTGGATGTTGGCGAAGTTGTCCAGATAGAGTCGCGCTACGGCTTGCGTCCGCAGATAGTCGAACGGGCCGGCCTTGGGCACGTCCGCCATATCGGTGTGTTCGGGTTGGAAGGTCCAACCGATGAACGCCGTGAATCCTCCCGTTTCATCCTGCAACCGCCGCAGACGCTCCAGATGCTCGATCCGCTCGGCCAGCGTCTCCACATGGCCGAACATCATGGTGGCCGTACTGCGTCCTCCCAGCTCGTGCCAGCACCGCATCACATCCAGCCACCCATCGCTCAGCACCTTGCCGCGCGTAATCTCCTTCCGCACGCGATCGACTAGAATCTCGGCACCGCCGCCGGGAATGCTCCCCAACCCCGCATCGCGCAGCCGAGTCAGCACGTCTTCCAACGGCAATTTGCTGATCTTGGTGAAATGAAAAATCTCCGGCGGGCTGAAGCCGTGCACGTTGACCGTGGGAAACTCCGAACGGATCGTTCGCAGCAGATCTTCGTACCATTCCAACGTCAACGTCGGGTGCAGGCCGCCTTGGAGCAGAATCTGGTTGCCGCCGATTTCCACGGTCTCGCGGACTTTGTCCAGAATCGTCTCCAACGGCAGCACGTATCCTTCGTCGCTGCGCGGCGAGCGGTAAAAGGCGCAGAAATCGCAAACCGCCGCGCAGACGTTCGTGTAGTTGATATTGCGATCGATGTTGTAGGTCCGGTACGGTTCGG
>JALSIV010000141.1 GCA_026989685.1 Pirellulaceae bacterium
CCGTTTCCGCCGGGATCGGCTCCTGGCCCTGGTATTCCAGTCCGTAGCGGCGCAGAAACTCCTGGGGATGGCTGGCTCGACGATTGCTGCGGACATACGCATGGCCGGGATGCATGCCGGTCATCAACACGCAGCGCGAAGGGGCGCAAACCGCATTGCCGCAATAGTGCTGCGTGAATCGCATGCCTTCGGCCGCCAAACGATCGAGATGGGGAGTGCGAATCTTCTTCTGGCCGTAACTGCCGAGCTCGGCGTACCCCAGATCGTCGGCGAGAATGTAGACGATGTTGGGCGAGCGTTCGGCCGAACCGGATGCCAACACGGTATAGCACACCGGCCCGACCAGCAAAGTCGATGCCAACGCGATCGATAGAACGAAGTGAATCGGCGATGCCAGTCGACTCGAGCAGGATGGGACACGAGGGTGTTTCGAGCGAGTCGCCATGGGAATACTCCGGGAGGCTGATGGGGCGGGACAGGATGGCAGGCTGAGGGAACCGACTCCAGTATCCAACAGCGATTACCCTCAGTCAACGCCGCCGGTCGATAGCCACTGAGCCATCTTTCGCGCGGTGGCGGTCAACGGCAATCGCTCGAGTTGCTCGCGGTCGATCCAGCGATACCCGTTACGCAACCTATCGTCCGTACGGTTGTCCGCTTCGGCTCGAAGGCACTGCAGCCGAATGTGGTAGCGCGTCACCGAATGGCGTAGGGTGGGTAGCGAAACAGCGGTGTCGATTTCGATCCCGGTTTCTTGAAGGAAACGGCTGCGGAGGCGGTCGAAATCGGCGGCCGACTCGGCGTCGCTGAGACGAATGCGCGGAAAGTCCCACAAGCCGGACCACCATTCGCCCTCCCGCCGTTCGCGCAGCAGTACCTTTCCACCCGACTCGACGATGATCGCCAGTTCTTCCAGCGGTGTCGTTTCGGTCGCAGGCTTGGCCGTGCCAAAGGACTCGGCGTCGCCCGACGTGAATGCCCCGCACCATCGCGTCAGCGGGCAGCGGGAACATTGCGGCTGGCGAGGCGAGCACAGAGTGGCTCCCAAGTCGATCAGGGCGTCGTTCCAGTCGGCGATTCGCACTCGAGGGAGTAGCGTTTCGGCAAAAGCCCACAATGAGCGGTCGCTGCCGGCTTCGCTGGAAGCGGCCAGCAGTCGCCGGTAGAGTCGCCGGGTATTGGCCTCGAGAATGGCGTGAGGCTGATCGAGTGCAAAGGAGAGGATGGCCGCCGCCGTGTAACGGCCGATGCCGGGCAGCGCCTGGAGTTGTTCGCGAGTCCGCGGAATACGCCCCTGCAAGTCGCGGACTACCTGCTTGGCCGCTTGGTGGAGATTGCGCGCCCGGCGGTAATAGCCCAGTCCTTCCCAGGCGCGCAATACTTGTTCCTCGTCGGCGAGCGCCAGTCGACGGACCGAGGGAAACGACTTCAAGAATCGCTGATAGTAGGGAACGACCGTGGCGGCCTGCGTCTGCTGCAGCATGATCTCGCTGACCCAGACGCGATAGAGCGAGCGGTGGCGGCGCCAAGGCAGGTCGCGCCGGTGGCGCGCGTACCAGCGGCGCACGGCCCGGCGAAAGGAGCCGCGCTGACGAGCATCCGCCAACCAGGAGGGGGAACCCGATGCGGCATCCACTGCAGTCGTGGAATCGGTCATGATTGGCGGGACCGAGCCATTGCGAGGGCCAACTTCCAACCACCGATAAAGAGGCCGACCATCGCCAGCACCACCAGCGGCCGCCACCATTTCCAGCGGTCGTTCCAGGCGACCGCCAGCGCTACCGCCAGTCCGACGCCCCACAAGCCGACCGCCAGCATGATCCAGCCGAGCAACGAGTTGGATTTGGAGGCGTTCATGGGTGGCGCCCCGAGCGGTTGTCGCCCGCGGTTCCTTCCAGGAGTTCCACGCGCGTAAACTCGTCGATCGCCAGCGTGGTTTGTTCGCCTCCTTCGAGTTGGAGCACTAGGACGTCGCTGAACACTTTGTCGTCCGAGTTGCGGGCGTAGTGCAAACCATGTCGCCGCCGCTCGACGCAGACCACCGTCCCCCGCGTCGTCGTCGACCAGCGGCGGAAACCGACCTTGACTTCGTGAACCACCTCGACCTGATCGCCGGGGTTGAGGTTGCGGACGGTATCGTAGACGCTCGGTTCGGCCATCCCGGTTTCTCCCGACAGAGTTTTGCTTGACGAAGTTTCTCTCGAAAGAGAGACCTGCGCTGGTTCACTCCACTTCCTTGGCGTCGATCCAGCTCATCAAACTCCGCAATCGGCGTCCCACTTTCTCGATTTGCAGATTGCGATCGCGTCGTCGCATGGCTTTGAAAGACGGAGCCCCCGCCTTGTTTTCCAGGATCCACTCGCGAGCGAACCGGCCGGTCTGGATTTCATCCAGGATCCGTTTCATCTCGGCGCGCGTCTGGTCGGTGATGATGCGCGGCCCTCGAGTGTAGTCGCCGTACTCGGCCGTATTGGAGATGCTGTAGCGCATGTAACTGAGTCCGCCCTGATAAAACAGGTCGACAATCAGTTTCAACTCGTGCAGGCATTCGAAGTAGGCCATCTCCTCCTGGTAGCCGGCTTCCACCAACGTGGCGAAGGCCGCTTTCACCAGTTCGCTCACACCGCCGCACAAAACCACCTGCTCGCCGAACAAGTCGGTTTCCGTTTCTTCGGCGAACGTGGTTTGAATGACGCCTCCTCGAGTCCCGCCGATCCCCTTGGCATAGGCCAGTCCGATTTGCAGCGTCGCGTCGGCCGCTCCTTCGCCGACGGCGATCAGGCAGGGAACACCACCGCCGTTGGCAAACTCGCTGCGCACCAAGTGCCCCGGCCCTTTGGGCGCCACCAGCAGCGTGTCGACGCCCGGTGGAGGTTCGACCTGGCCGAAGTGGATGTTGAAGCCGTGCGAGCACATCAGGATATCGCCCTCGGACAGGTGGTCGCGGATGTGGTTGCGGTAGATGTCGCCTTGCACTTCGTCCGGCAGCAGGATGTTGACGATGTCGGCTCGCTTGGTGGCTTCTTCCAGCGGCAGAGGCTCGAAGCCGTGCTGCACGGCCAGATCGTAGTTGGCACTGCCGGGACGCTGGCCGACGATCACATCGCAGCCGCTGTCCCGCAGGTTCTGGGCTTGAGCGTGCCCCTGCGAGCCGTATCCGAGAATGGCGATGACCTTGTCCTTGAGCAGTGACAGGTCGGCGTCATCGTCATAGTAGATCTTGGCGGTCATCGATCGTTGTCTCCTTGTCCAATGGAAATCGGGTGCGCGGGGACGTCACGCCGGACGGTCCCGCGCACGATGGTCAACCTGCCGTGCCGGCTCGAACTTCCGCCGCACTGGCGCCGGTGTCGCCGTTGAGGTCGCCCCGCACCATGGCGATCCGGCCCGTTCTCACCAGCTCGACGATCCCGAAGCCGCGCATGCGGTTGATGAATGCTTCGATTTTCTGTTCGCGGCCCGACAACTCGATCATCATGTGTTCGGCACTCACGTCGACGATCTTGCCGCGGAAGATGTCGACCAGTTCGCGGATCTCGCTGCGAGTCGGTCCCGGCGGGGCGGCTACTTTCAATAACATCAGGTCCCGCTCCACGAAATCGCGCGAACTGATGTCGTCGACGCGTACCACGGTGACGATCTTCTCGAGCTGTTTCCGCACTTGCTCGAGTACGCGGTTGTCGCCGACGACCACGAAGGTCATCCGCGAGAGCTCGGGGTTTTCGGTTTCGCCGACCGCGAGCGAGTGGATGTTGTAGCCTCGCGATGCCAGCATTCCGGAGATATGAGCCAGCACGCCGGGGACGTTTTGCACCAGGGCGCTGAGTACGTGGCGGATGTTGGTCGACATGGGATCGCAGGTAGTAGGGGGGACCAGAAAAGGGGTCAGGTCCCTTGCCTGAAAAAGAGACCTGACCCCTCTTCCAACGAGCACGCCCGGCAGGATTCGAACCTGCAACCCTCGGTTCCGAAGACCGATGCGCTATCCAATTGTGCCACGGGCGCGTATTTTCGGGCTGGAGTCGGACCGGCGCGGACCGCCGAACCGACCTCGTATTGTAGCCGGATCCGGCTCCTCTTCAAGCAGGGATCGGATGGGCTCCGACATCCAGGAGCGCTCGGCGCGCACAGGCGGATTGTCCCGCACCACGCGCAAGCTCACCACCAGGCCTCGAAGAATCGCCGGACGTCGTTGGCGGTCACGAACAGGATCAGCCCGAGCAAGGCCAACACGCCGATCATCGTCAGCACCCCCTGCACGTTCTCGTTGACCGGTCGTCCAGTAATGCCTTCGACGGCCAGAAAGACCATGTGCCCGCCATCGAGCGCCGGGATCGGCAGGAAGTTCAAGATGGCCAGGTTGACGCTGAGGAACGTGAGGAACAACAGCAACCGTGTGGTGCCCTCGGATGCTTCCCGGCCGGCGATGACGACGATTCCCAGCGGTCCCGCCAGATGGCCGACCGAGAACTGTCCGGTCACCAGCTTCTGCACCATCTGCACCACTTGAGTGAACTTGCGGCGAGTAAACCGCCATCCCAGGCGGAAACCGTCTCCGATGGAAGCGGCTCGGTGAACGCGGCTGATCGGCTTCCATCGCAGGCTGCGGTCGGGAACGTAGGCGTCGGCCACCGTGCGACTTTCGAGCAGCAGTGTCCGCTTCTTCGCGTTCTTCGACGGCCCCTGCACGACCAGTCGGACCTTGGTCGAAGCCGGCAGCATCTGCAGCGTGCCCAGACAATAGGCCCAATTGGGAATCTCGCCGAGTTTCTGCTCGATGGTGAGTGCCTTGAGGACGAACGATTGCTCGAGCGTCTTCTGATCCTGCTCGGCCACTACGAAGCTCCAGGCCAATAGCCGGTCCCCTTTGCGGATGCCGGCTCGAGCGGCCGGGGAATCGGCGGCTACGTCTTCCACCACGTTCTCGATGGGAAACGCGATGCCGATGGGATCGACGGCAATTCTCGACGCGGGAAAGACGATCGAAGTGACCGGCACGTTGTCGGTGAGCGTCAGCTTTACGGTCTTTTCCTCGGACTCGTTTCCTCGCTGGAGCACCAACGTCACGGTTTCGCCCGCGCGCTGGAGCATCCGCTGCTGGAGTGTCATCGGATCGCCGATCGGATCGCCGTCGATCGAAACGAGCCGATCACCCGGACGTAGTCCGGCTTGGTGAGCCGGCGAGCCGGCACGGACGGCGGAGATCGGCCCGGCACGGCAGATGATCCCCAAGTCGCGCCACTGCTGGGGCGGCAAGGAGACTTCGTGGGTTTGAGTCTGCGCGTCGTCGCTGGCACGCTCCAGCGTGAGCTTGACCGGGCGGTCGAAGTGCCGCTGGAGGTGTTGCTCGAGCTGCCACCCCGGAAGGTCGCCCGATTCGGTGGCGTGCGAGCGGTCGATGGGCTGGCCGTCGATGGCCACGACGCGGTCTCCGGGGCGGAGTTGGTCCGCCAGCTTGGCGGCCGGAGACCCGGGGTAGGCCACCGGATCTTCCAGCGTGGTGGAAGTCATCGGAGTGATGCCGATGCTGACGAACTTGGCCAGCTCGAGTTCGATCAGATAGCGGCTGGGCGTGAGTTTCACCCAGGTTTGGTCGCCGGAAGCGCGTCGGACTTTCAGTTCGATGGGGCGCGTTTCTCCGCTGAGTCCGCTTTGAGCCACCTCCTGCCGCAAATCCCAGTCCCACCACAGATACTCGGTCGGTTTGCCGTCGCGGCCGAACTGCAGAATCTTGTCCCCCTCGCGCAGTCCGGCCTGCCACGCCGGGCTACCCGGAGTGACGCTGCCGATTTCGCAGGGCATGAAGTTGACCCCGAGTGAAAAGGCAATGCCGGCGAAGATGACGGCCGAGATCAAGTTCATGATCACGCCCGCGGAGATGATGGCCATCCGAGCCGGCACGCTCTTGGCAGGATAGCTGCGCGGGTCGAGTTCGTACGCCGGTTCGCCTTCCGACTCACCCTCGGCGTCGTTCTTGCGCACACGGATTCGCTCGGCTTCGCGAGCCGCATTGGCGGGGTTGTCGTCTTGGCCCAGCATCTTGACGTAGCCGCCCAGGGGAATGATGCCGATCCCGTATTCGGTTTCTCCCCACTGCCAGCGAGCGAAACGGCGGGGGAGTTCCCAGGGGCCGATTCGGATGGGGGCGTCGAAGCCGATGTAGAACTTCTCGCATTTCACGCCGAAGAACTTGGCGACCAGAAAGTGGCCCAGTTCGTGAATGAAGATGACGAAACCGAGTCCGACCACCAGTTTGACGATGTTCGACACGGTTGCCAGGACCGAGCCCTGTGCGGCGAGCAATATCATTTCCACGTCTGGATCTCCTGGCGAGCCCACTGGTCGAGTCGAATCAGGTCCTCGAGTGTGGGATGGGCGTCAAATGTGTGATGGGTGAGAACCGATCGGCAAGCCGGAACAATCTGGTGAAAGTGGAGGCTGCCCGCGAGGAACCGAGTGACGGCGGCTTCGTTGGCGGCGTTGAGCACCGCGCCGGCCGTGCCGCCCCGGCGCGCGACTTGCGTTCCCAGCTCCAAAGCGGGAAACCGATCGGGATCGGCAGGCTCCAACTCGAACGTCCCCCCTTTCGACCAATCGAAGCGAGCGGCCGGTGAGGGAAGACGTTCAGGATAGGTCAGGGCGTATTGGATGGGAAGTCGCATGTCGGGGGGACTCAGTTGAGCCATCACCGATCCGTCCGTGAATTCCACAAACGAATGAATCACCGACGTGGGATGGATGACGACATCAATCTGGTCGGGGGAAAGGTCGAACAGCCAACGAGCCTCGATGATCTCGAGTGCTTTGTTCATCATGGTGGCCGAGTCGACGGTGATCTTCTTGCCCATCTCCCAGGTGGGGTGCCGCAGCGCCTCCTCGACGGTGACCTGCCGCAGTTGGTCGGGTGTGTGATGGCGAAACGGGCCTCCGCTGGCCGTCAACACGACTCGCTCCAACTCGGCTCGCCGCCCCGCCTGCATGGCCTGAAAGATGGCACTGTGCTCACTGTCTACCGGAATCAACTCGGCACCCGACTCGGCCGCTCGCTCCATCACCAGCGGCCCGGCCACCACCAGTGTTTCCTTATTGGCCAGAGCCACCCGCTTGCCGGCGTCGATCGCCGCCAGCGTGCTCTCCAGCCCGGCTCTTCCCACAATGGCCGCCAACACGATGTCGACGTCGAGAGCCGTTACCGACTCGAGCAGCGCCTGGCGGCCCACGCGCAGTTCGGTTCCGGCGGGCAGGTCGGACCAGTCTTGCGCGGCGGCCAGCTCGGGCGAGGTGGCCACGACGAAGCGGGGCCGCACCTGCTGGGCCAGCCGGGCGAGTCGCTCGAGTTTCGTGTGCCCCGTGAGCGAGTGGGCGGTGAATCGGTCCCCCAGGTGTGCCAGAACATCGAGCGTGCTCTGTCCGATGCTGCCAGTCGCCCCCAAAACGGCGACCTGTTTGGGGGCGAGCTGGGAGGCGGAGGGGGCGGAGTCGGACATGACCGGGAGCGGCGTGCGTCACTGCGAGCGAACGGGAACGGACCGGTGAGGACTCCCTCGAGCGGGAACTCCCCAGGGAGAGGTATTGTAGGGGGAGTGCCGAGGCAGAGGCAAGCGGAACTCGTTTTCCCCGCCACCCGTCTCCACCAATCCCGCTCTTCGCTCACATTCTGCATTTCCCCTCTTCCCTCTTCCCTCTTCCCTCTTCCATTTTCCATTTTTCATTTTCCCCACTCCCCTTCTTCACACTTCACACTTCACACTTCACACTTCACTCTGTTTGCCCTGGTAGCTCAGTCGGATAGAGCAACGGTTTCCTAAACCGTAGGTCGGAGGTTCGAGTCCTCTCCAGGGTGCTCTTTCCATTTCTGTAACAGTTTATCCGAATGAAGTAGCCCCACCGATTACCGAGTCGTAAGTGCAACTGCCAACCACGCTTGGGACAGACGCGCCCGAGTGATGGCAATTCATGCCGACAACCGGTCGGCAAATTCCCGTAGGTCAGGCTTTCCAGCCTGACCACGCTGCGGCATCCATCTGCCCATCGAAAACACGCGACTTCCCGGCAAGCGTGGATGCCGCCGAGCCCCAGCGCCGGATCGACGGGATCGATCTCGATGCCGTTCTGCGAACCGGGAGCCGAAGGGATTGCGAACGTGCCGCCGCTCGGCGAGCGGCGGCGTACCAGGCCGTCGCCGGATGCCCACCCGGTTGGAGTGGATTCCGCACGCTCGCATCACGAGTGGGTGGTAATAGGTACAGATAGGTGGTAACATTTCTCGTGTTGGCAGCCCCCGATCTTGCGGCTTCGCATCCGTGTTTTGAAACCATGGTCGCTCGTTTCGGGCATGCGCGGCGCGTCGAGTGGGAAAGTGGCGGACATGAATCGACCGTGGCAACTGGTTCTCAGTGCTCTGGTGGTCGCGTGTGCGGCGCCGGCCGTCGTCGGCGATGGGCGACTTCGCGACGTGATCGACCGAGCTGTCGAAGACGCGTGGAAAGCCAACAATGTCATGCCGGCGGCGCTTTCCACGGATTCGGAATTCGTGCGTCGTATTTATCTCGATCTGATCGGCGTGATACCGACGTACGACGAGGTGGTCGTGTTTCTCGACGACGCCGACCCGGACAAGCGGGAGAAGCTGATCGCACGGCTACTGGATCATCCTCGCTACGGCGTTCATCAGTCGGACGTTTGGGACATGATCTACTTCGGTCGCAATCCTCCGGGCTATGGCACGCGATACCGTGACGGATTCAAGAACTGGTTGCGCGATCAGTTCAATGACAACGTGCCGTACCATGTCTGGGCACGCGCCATTCTGAAGGCCGAAGGGAATACCGTGGAGCACGGCCCGCCGATGTTCTTCGTGCAGTACAAGAACGCGCCGGAGGACGCGACTGTAGCAGTGACCCGAAAGTTTCTCGGCATCCAGCTTCAGTGTGCACGGTGTCACGATCATCCGTTCGACGCGTGGTCGCAACGGGATTTCTATGGAATGGCGGCGTTCCTGGTACGGCTGCGAGTGGTGGACGTAGGCAAGAAGGGTAAGCTCAAGGCGTATGCCATCGGCGAGAAGAACTCGGGCGAGGTGTTGTTCACCGGGCCGGTGCAGCAGGATGGCGTCGGCAAACAGGGCCAGCCGGTCAAGCCGAAGTTCCTCAAGGGCGCATTGCTGGTGGAACCCCGGTTGCCTGAGGATTTCAAGGAGCCCCGCGATTTCCCCAGCGGTCGGATGCCGCCCAAACCGAGATTTTCGCGCAAGGATCGACTGGCCGACTGGATCACCAGTCCTGAGAATCCGTACTTCGCCCGTGCTGTCGCCAACCGCATCTGGGCCCAGTTCATGGGCAAGGGGATCGTTCATCCCGTTGACAATTTGAGTCCTGCAAATCCTCCCAGCCATCCGGAATTGCTCGATGCCCTGACGCAAGCACTCATCGAACACGAATTCGATTTGAAATGGTTCATTGGCGAGATCGTCAACAGCCGAGCGTATCAACTGTCGGCCGTCGGTTCGGGAAGCAAGGAGGCGAAACCGAAGTGGTACCAGCGGGCTCGCTACCGGCCGCTATCGGCCGAAGAGTTGTTCGAGTCGTGGATGATCGCCAGCGGATTCGACAAGGTTCTGGAGCGAAGTGGCAAGGCTCGCTCGCCCATTGAAGCGACCGGAGTCGGCGGCGATCGGTTCCAGGTTCGCGGCATCGAGTGGGAACGTCTGCTGCAGTCGTTCGGTCGTCCAAACGACGGAGTCGGAAACTTTCAGGGCGGGCTGCATGAACATCTCTATTTGAACAACGGCCCCATACGGCAGATGATTTCCGATCGGCCCGGCAGCTTGCACGAGTCGCTGGCGAAATCGGAAGCCTCATGGGAAGAACGAGTCGAACGGCTCTTCCTCCAGGTCCTCTCCCGTCGTCCGACATCGGCGGAGATCGAGGAGTTCGTTGCGTTTCTCTCGGCTGGAGACGATCCGCGCGGGAGGCTGCACGATGCCGTCTGGACATTGATGACTTGCAGCGAATTCCGCTTCAACCACTAGGGAGAGCGCCCTTTCGGCGGAGTGCGATAACAAGCGGGATGAGCATAACGCGCGGAGAACGGGAATGAAGAGCATTTGCCGGACGCACGAACATCTTAGTCGACGGGCGCTGCTGAAAGGGGCACTGAGAACGGCCGGCGGCGCCGCGCTGATGAACTGGGGCGGCCTGTTCCATTCCGATGCGATGGCGAACGAGGTCAAGAAATCGAACAAGCGATGCATTCTGATTTGGCTCAATGGCGGCTGCAGCCAATTCGAGACGTTCGATATGAAAGTCGGGCGTCCCACGGGCGGGGTGTTTCGCGAGATTTCGACGAATGTTCCCGGAACGCGCGTCTGCGAGCTGATGCCCCGGATCTCCCAGCGAATGGACAAGCTGACCGTCATCCGCTCGATGCGCACCTCGCAGATCGATCACCCCGGCGGCATTTACCTGATGCATACCGGCTGGTCGCGGACCGCCGACACGCGGTTTCCGGAAATCGGCGCGATCGTCGCCAAGTACTGCGGCGATGCGGAATCGGACTTGCCCAACTTCGTGAAAATCTCGTCGGTGGGGGACGCCGGCTCCGGAATCCTCGGGCCGCAGTATCAACCGTTCAAGCTCAACCGCGACGGCGCGTTGCCCCCGTTCTCGATCTCGCCGTTGTCCGCGGAACACGAAGCCCGTCGGCACGGTTTGCGAGACTTTGTCGAACGGCAGTACGCCGCCCGTCACCGGGCCGATCCGGTCCGCATGCATCGCGAAGCGTACGACCGGGCGCGGCGGCTGAACAACGTCCGCCATGTCTTCAAGCTCGACGCCGAGTGGGAAAAGTATCGGGACAAGTACGGCGACTCGAAAATCGGTCGCCGGATGATGATCGCCGCCCGGTTGGTCGAAGCGGGCGTGGCGTTTGTCGAAGTCGGCCAGAGCGGCTATGACACGCACGCGGACAACTTCGAGGGGCACAAGTCCCTCGTCCCGCCGATGGAACATGCTTGGGCCGCGTTGCTGGATGATCTCGACGAACGGGGGCTGCTCGACGACACCCTGGTCGTCTGGATGGGGGAGATCGGCCGCACGCCGAAGATCAACAATCGCAGCGGCCGCGATCATTATGTGCGAAGTTGGACGACCGCACTGGCCGGGGGCGGCGTGAAAGGAGGACTCGTGTACGGCGCGTCGGACAAGGACGGCATCGACGTCAAGGAGGACCGGGTCACCGAGGGGGACTTCTTCGCAACGATCTACACCGCACTGGGAATCGACCCGGAGACGGAAAACTATTCCGGCGTCCGCCCGATTCCGTTGGCGCAGTTCGGACACAAAGTGGTGCGAGACATCTTGGCTTAGTGCGACCGATTGTCAGAAAGCGAATGGATGAATATCAAAGCCCCGATCCACCAGTGGCAGTTGTCCTTTGAAGGGGAGTGGCCGACGTCGGTGGCGTTTCTGGGTGATGAGCGTCGGCTCGCGGCCGGAAACCGTAGCGGCCAGATTTACGTTTGGGAATTGCCCGAGAACCCTCCTCAACCGCAAGCAGCCGGCGGCAAGAACAGCAAGAACGATCGTCCACCCGACTTCCCGCCGGTTCGCCGACTGGACGGGCACACCAATGGAATCACGCACCTGCGGACCACTCCCGACGGTAGAACGCTGGTGTCGTCCAGCCTCGATCATACCGTTCGCGTGTGGGACGTGGACGCACCGGCGACCGGCGAGGCGGAAGTTGTGCTCGACGGGAAACAACGCGAGAACCAGGCGCGACGCACCTCGGGAAGAAAGAGGGACGAGATCCTGAATGCTCCCGGCACGCGAGTCGAAACGGTCGCCGCAACGCATGTGCTGGAAGGACACGGCGGCTGGGTCTACGGACTCGACATCAGCGCCGACGGAAAACGCTTGATCAGCGGTGACGATCAATGCCTGAGCATCGTGTGGGACCTTGCGTCGCTCGAGCCGGTTTCGAGCTGGCATGGGTACGACCGCGTTTGGGTCCGGTCGGTGGCCCTTGCGCCGGACGGCAAGACGGCTTTCACATGCGAGTACGCTGGACGCCGCAGCAGTTTCGACGTGCCGGCGGCTCAGGCCCGCCTGTGGAATGCCGATGACGGCACACTCAAAATGGACTTGCTGAAAATCTGGACGCCCGATGTGAATGACCGGAACCGCACCGACTCTTACCAATATTGGCAGAAGTGGCGCAAGCTGCTCAAACGCGGTCTCGTGTGCGCGGCATTCTCACCAGACGGTACCATGCTCGCGGTGGGACAGGGTGGCGAGACCGACACCGGCAAAGTCCATCTCGTCGATGTGGATAGCGGCAAGATTCTGCGCACGGTATCCGGACACCGCTACGGCGTATGCGATGTGAAGTTCTCGGCGGATGGCAAGTACCTGCTCTCCTCCGGCCGGGATACGACGGTCCGCATCTGCCGAGTCTCGGACGGCGAGCAAGTCGCCGTATTGGGCGCGTCCCGCGGTGGACAATTCAAGGATTGGGTGCATGCGATCGCCATCTCACCCGATCAGAACACCGTCGCCGCCGCCGACATCGCCGGCATGGTTCACGTCTGGCAATGGGAATCGAGCGGCTGAAATCACTTGACGCGGGCTCCGCCCGCAAGGCTGGAGGGATTGCGGTGCAGAGCTTTCTCACAAACATGCGCGCGCCGTGCGCGCATGTTACGGAGTAAGAGGCTGTCACAAAACTCCGTGCCGCAAGCAACACGCCCAAGGCCGGAAAGCGGCGCGGCGGGTTTTGTTACAGGCTCTAAGAATCTAATCCGATTACCAACCTTCTGCGAGCACCCGGTACTTCTCGCCGGCGTCAAGTACTTCCCGACAAGACTCCCAGTCGATCTTTTCGACTTGCGTATAACGCAGGTCGAATGGATGACTCTTCGGCAGCTCGTCGATGATCTTCTTGGCGCGTTCCTTTTCTCCCAGTGCCATCGCGACCCAGGCGTCTTCGAGTACATCCGGAATCTGTCCGAACAGGCTGAAAATATCTTGGAGCCGTTCCGAAAGTAGCTCGTGGACCCGGTCCTCGACCGAATCTTTGTACCGCATGTTGTAGATTTCAACCGTATCGTGGATCTGCCCGATCCGCTGGATTCGACCCTTGCGTTGCTCCAGACGTGTCGGGTTCCACGGCAAGTCGAGGTTGATCAGCCGAGCCAGCATCTGCAAATTGAGTCCTTCCGAGGCTGCGTCGGTTCCCAACAACAAACGAAGCTGCGAGTCCCTTACCATCCGCTTGAGATCTTCCCGAGATTTCGGGATCCACTCCCCGTCCAGCATGATCCCGGAAGTCGCGGGACCGGAATACACGCCGATCGGCTCGTCGGACACGTCTTGAGTCAACTGCTCGGCCAGCCAGAGGATGGAATCGCGGTATTGACTGAAAATGATGCAACCCAATCGCAGCCAGTCTCGTTCGAAGAGACACTGCCGGACGACCGCGTACTTGGGGTCTTGTCCTTGGTACGCTTTGAGGGCGTTGACGAAACGCTCCAGCAGTTCTCGTTCCTCGGCCGTGAGAGAACGGGACATGTCCGCGGAGGCCACGGCCGTTTCGTCTTCCTCGAGGATTTCGTCTTCGTCGTCCTCATCATCCTCGATTTCGACGGACTCCCACTCAGCAAGCATCTTCTCTGCCGTCCGCATGCCCGCGTAGACCGAACTGCCAACGCGCCGCAGTAGAAGCGTTTTGAGAAACCCCGCCGCCTTCATCCGTTCCCCGAGCTTTTTACAGAATGCCTCGGCCAACTCGTACGCTTGACGCAGATATGCCGGGAGGAGGATGGCCTCGTGGTCAGCCTCGCCGAGCAGCCGGACTTCGACTTTTTGTAGCAGCGGCTCGTTCGTCTCCGGATCGATCTGGGTTTCAAGTTGCTCTCGTGTTCTTCGAACAATCCGCCGTATGAAGGGATGGTGTTCGCGTGCGAATCGAGGGAACATCCTCGCAACACGCGCCTGGTCCGGCGGGCCGAGCCGGTCCAAATCATGACCAGGGACAACCGCCTGGGAATCCGGTACATCCAACTTGCCGCGGATCACCTCGAAGTCACGATGCTCCGACTTGGGAGGCAGTGGGTTACGCAACCAGTCCCACTGAGTCGTCAGATCTTGTGGCAAGTCCGCTCGTCCCATGATCAGGTCAAGACAGTCCGGTGTGCGACGCCATGGACTCCACGTATTGCCGAGCACACTCTCGTCGTCGCGGCTGAGCACATCGAGCAGATCCCACGCTTCGATGGGACGAAGTTGCACCGGGGTGGCCGTGGCCAGCAGCAGGCTCCGAGTCCGGGTGGCAATGCGGTACATGAACGCAAGCAGGTTGTTCGGCTGCGCGTGCTCCCCGTTCCGGTTCTCGCCGAGGTTTCGCCGACGGGCGCGATGGGCTTCGTCGAGAATAACACACTCATACGACATCCCCAGCAAATGATCGACGACCTCCGATCCCCGCGTAATGAGTCCCGACGACACGATGCCGACTCGGCGCGGGCACTTGCGGATCGACGCAGGTCCTTCCGATGGATATTCGATGCCCCGCTCGTCCACCCAGTGCTTCCCATCCCAAACGGCGGACGGCATCGCCAACAGATCACGCATTTCACCCTGCCATTGCCAGACCAGCGTCTTCGGGCAAATGACCAGGATCGGCTTCTCGCCGGTCAGTGCGATGAGCATCGCCGACATGGCCAGTTGCAGCGTCTTGCCCAGACCGACCTGATCGGCCAGCACGAAGCGGGCCTTCTGCATCGGGCCCAGGTGATGGTCGAGAACCAGCTTGACGAAATACTTCTGGTGCTCCCAGAGCCCGACTTCCTTGCGGTAAACGGGGGACTCAATCACGGCGGACGCCGGTTCCGGTGAGGAGTCGTCCGGTTTCTTTGCCCAGTCGTTTACCTTGCGCACAACGCGGCGCTCAGACAGACGGGCAATGTCTTCGATCACGAAATCGGCCAACGGAACGGCCGATGGAGAGGACCAGAGCGCATCGAACTCTTCTTGAACCCATTGCACGGCCTCCGGACTCGTGTCCTCCCAGATGAGCTCGTAGTTCATGCGCCATGCGGATCGCGATTCATTGGCGCTGCCTATAAAGCAGGTCCGCGAGCCGTCCTGCATGGTGATCACTCCGGCCTTGCCGTGAATCAGGCCGAACGTTTCATCCGGCAGCACGCGTACTTGGAGCTTTCCGCTGTGCAACAGTTTGAACAACCGGGCGAACCGCGAGCGGGCTGCCTCACCGCCGACATCCTCGAGCAGCTTTTCCGGCTCGAACGCACACCACGAGCGGCGCACGGCCATTTGTGCCGCCCGAGCCGTCGCGACATCGGCGGGGCTGAGTTCTGAGTTGCACACCATGCGCACGGTGCCGCTGACGTCTTCCAACTGCTCCCCGACAACCTCCAGAAGCGACGAACTGAAGTACCCGGCAATTCGATCGTAGCTGCGCGCGTTTTGAAGTCGGGCACACAGGAAGGAACGGTCAAGCGGCCGTCGGCGAGAGGAAAAACGGCGGACTGTCTTTCTCGGCTCCCCGTTCATGGTGCATCTTCAGGTGGGGAAATCGGCAGTCGACGAATACGATATCGCGCATCTTCGCCGGAAATAATCGCACCCGACTCGAGGACACTCGCTGCATGAGGCAAGACCGCAGCCAGTCGATCGATGACATTTCGCACTCGGGGATTGTGCAAACGCAGAACGAGCACACTGACAACTTGTCCCTGCGACAGGGCCGTAATCTCGCTGAAGTCCAGATCGAACGTCACGATCGCGCGTTCCTCCGCGATCGCCTTGATGAAGATCTCTCCGTTCGGCAGGTGTTGGAGGCCTTCATCGCGCAGGTGCATTGCATCGTGCCCTTCGGAACGCAGCCACTCCGCAACGCGAACATCGACGCACGCATCGACCAGGAACCGCATCGGCAACCCCTATTGGCTTATCACTTGCTCGGTCGTCAGCCAGGCCGCGTACTCCAACGCCTGTTCGATGTCCTCCCGTTGCAGGTCCGGATAACCTTCAAGAATCTCCTCGATCGTCGCTCCGTGCGCGATCTGGCTCACAATCACCGAAACGGGGATCCGCATGCCGCGAATGCAGGCGCGCCCGCCCATGACTTTGGTATCGAAAGTGATGCGATCAAAGTTCTTCATTGTGCGACTCCTAGGGGCGCTGACGGCGCGGTGGCGCTTCGCGTCATTGACGCGCACCTCTACACATGATCATTACGCACGGCCCCGGCCAACAGCCGGGCCGCTCCGGAATCCTTGTCCCAATGAGCCATGCCGCTGACTCGGTCGAGCCTGGCCAGGAAATCGAGGATGTTCACGATCTTGTCTCGGTGGTTCCAGTAGTCCGAAAGCTCGGTCTTGAGCCAGTTCAGTCCGGCGGCCGTCTCGTCGGTCCGGGCGATCTGATGAACCGCGAACAGGACTTGCCGGGTCAACGACGATGCAAAGCCGTCGCCGGAAAGCATCCGCCGGCCGAACTCGCCGGCCGTCTTCAGCCGTGACGCGTTGGCCTTGGACGTGGCGATCAAATCAGTGTAGTCGGCGGCGCCGAAGCCGCGTGCCAGCTCCTGGAAGACGCCGCTGCGGTGTTCGCCGTGCGTCTCGACCTCGAGGCCCTTGAGGTAGAACCGTTCCATCGGCGCGAGCGTCTTCCAGATGTCGCGGTCGATCCCGTCGGGAACCAGGTGGTCGCAGGCGATCCGCACCGCGCCCCGAATCAGTTGTTCGACCGGATTGGGCTCCCCCTTTCCCCGGACGCGGGTTATCTCGCGCTGCGGGTCGATTTCCTCGATGGGACGCTCGGTCAACACGCGCAGGGCGGCCGCGTACGCGGCAAGCTGATAATCGGCGTCGGCGAAGTTCGGTTCGCTGGCGTCTTCTAAAGCAAGCATTTCGTCCAGTTGCCGCCGTACTTCCGCTTCCACGCGGTGGTTGATCTCATCCAGAAAGACCGGCTCGGCGTCCGTCCGTTTGCGGCAGACCAGCAGCACCGTTCCCTGAACATAGTTGCCCTCCTTCAAGGCGGAATCGGTTTCGGTGGCGATGCACCAGGCGGCCGTGACGCGCAGTCCCGCCGCCCACAAGATCATCGTCAAATCGGCCCACACACCCGCATCCTGATGCGTGAACATGACGACTTGCAGGCCATCGTCGGGCATGTGTTCGACCAAGCGCCGGTAGCACGCCACCATGCTCTTTTTGAACTCCACCGGATCATCCGCCTTGACCGCCAACGCCCGCTTCGAGTCGGTGTACCAGTCGGGAAACAACTTCGGCAAGTGCTTCTCGTACCAGGCGAGAAAAAACTCGGCCAGCTCGTGATAATTGACCGCGTCGGCGTAGGGAGGGTCGGTGATCCAGAGGTCGGATTCTACACTAACAGTACGGGCATCTGCGGCGATGATCTGTGAATCACTCAATACTGAGGAACCTACCACAACTGTCCCTCTTGTCATAGACGCTGTAATAGTAGGGCCAAGTAGAAGGGTCGGACGAATCCCATGGTTGAAGAGCGTATTGAGGGCTTGATTGTAGAATGTCTGCGCCAAAGATCCGATTCCGCCACTGTGATCCAAACTGGCAATCCAACGGCACAACTTGGTGTTCCAGTCAGCGCAAGCAGCAATTCGCAACCATAGGCCCACAAACGAGGCAATGTACTTATGCAGGCACTTGTCAGTCACGCTCCAAATGAGTCCATGCACCAGCAACTGCCTGGGGGTGAACAGGTGGTGCCAGTGCGTCCAGCCGCGCTCGCGAATTGGCTGTGTAGTATTGTAGCCTGGTTCGATCCGTCGGCTGGGGATGTAGCCTTTTTCCTGCCAATCGTGAAATCGCTCGCGCAGCAGTTCCAGCACGCGTTGCTCGCGCTGGAGGTCCTCGACCGTCGGCGCGCGGTAATGCCGGCGAGTCTTTTGCACGTCCTCGCCTTTGGCGTTCGTATCCCAGTACGTTTCGACCCAGCGGATGCAGTAGAGCCGTTCCTGAAAGACATCGTCGGGCCGCGGTACCAAATCGTCGTTCTCCCACAACCGCAGTCCCGATTCGTGATAACGGGAATTGGGATCTTTGCCCATACCGTTTCGCCGGATCACCTCGATCGGCGTATCGCCGCCGCAATGTGGACACCAGAGACGCGAATCCCTAACCGTCCCCGACTCCTTGGCCCGCTTCATTCGCTCGGCCGATACGTTCTCGTGGATTTCGATGGTGAATCGTTGATCAGCTTCGTGCGGCACGAGTTCGGCAACGACATTTGTTTTCTCGGCAATCACCCAGGACGGCGCCAGCGGCACGCGCCATTGGCATTCCGGGCAGACGACCTCGACACAGTAAAGGTAGGCATCGGCCCGCCAGCCCAGTTCGTTGTGCTCAATGCCCCATTCGGTCACCTGGCGGTCGACGGCTTCGAAGATCGCTTGCTGCGCCTGTTTCACTTGTTCGGCCACTGCTTCGCCGCCACCGACAATGTTGAGTGCCGCCCAGGTCAAGAGGGCGGCAACGGGCGACAGGTCGGAGCCGTAGGCATCGCAGCCGATCCGCGCCGCCTCGAACGGCACACTGCCCGCCCCGCAGAAGGAATCCCCCACGCGCGGCCGATGCCCAAACCGCCGCCGCCCCAGCTCGTCGACCAGTTCCGGCAGGCTGTGTGCGTTGGTGCCCAAGTGCGCATTGATTTCAACCCACGCGTCTTCGGACGGTCCGTCGATCTGTTCGGGCCGCCGGCAGTATGTCAACTTTTCGGAATACGGCAGCCGGTGAAAGACACGAGATTCCAACGATTGTTTCGCCTCGCGGCAGCGCTGGCGGATCTCCTTGGTGCGCTGCTGCGTGTCTTTCTTACGCGGCCCTTTGATGACACGGCTGCTGTTTTCGTCCGGTTCGGAATAAAACAACTCTTGGCGCTGTGCTGCCGACATGACGCTCCAGGCGATCTCGGCATCGGTCCGCCACTTCGACGTGCCGGACTGGAAGAACCGCTTTCGCTCGGCCTCCGTTGCATAGGCGTAGATCGTGTCGGCCTTGAGCTTTTTGTCCTTGCGCCGCCGCAGTCCGTCGTCGTCCATCGTCATGAGCTTGAGGAAGATTTCGCGGTCGCGATGCGGATCGCCGGTGTCGGGCAGCAGCAGACCGAGAATCGTGGCGCGGACCAGGACCAGCGGTTTACGACCCCACCACTTGCCGAGTCCCGTCAAGGTCTGTCCGGACCCTGCCTTGCGTTCCTTGTATGATTCGGCCGATATTCGGGCCACGGGAAACTGGCGTTCCATGAAGCAAGGAGCGCCGGCGAGCGGGGTTTCGTCGAGGGCGTCGTCTTTCGTCTCGGGTTTCGTTTCGACCGCCATGACTTTTCCTTTTGCATCCTATTGCGGCGAATCGCCGTTGTTGTCCAAATCGAAGAGCGTTCTCTGTTCGCTGCGTTCGACGGCGATCCGAAAGAACTCGGGGACGACGGCCTGATCCTTAGCGCGCAGGCCGACGGGGTTTTCGGTGAGTGCGAAGCGGACGGCCTTTCGCCAACCTTTCCCGCGATCCCGCAATCCGTGGCCGGTTGCCGCGGCCGTTTGCGTATAGAGCCACCAGCGTTCTTCCGGGACGAGCCCTTGCCAATTCGCCAGCGCGTTCGGGATGAGTCCGGGGTCTGCGTCCTCGATGGCCCATGCGAGCAATACCAGTTCCTTGCCCAGTTCTCGGCGAATCAAGTTCTTGCCGACTCTCCACGATCCCGGCCGCCGGCCCATTTTCTTCAATCGCGTGTTGAAGACCGCGCGGACCTGGTCCGCGATGGCGTCCCACTTCGGCCGAACGAGGACGACGCGAATCTGACCATCCTCGTCTGCGCCGAGCGTCACGGGACTGGAGCCGGTTTTGGGGTTCCAGGTGAAGTGTTCGCTGATTTCGATGTTTTGCTTGCCGCCGCGTGGAATGGACACCACGAAATGATGCCGTCCTTCGGCCGGATCGAAGCCGAAGGACCGGGAGACCTGGGTTTGCATCGTTTCTGTTTTGGTGGCCATGGCGTTACTGTTTCACTTCGTTCGGCTGAAGCGATGTTTTGGCGTCCTCGACCCAATCCAGCAGATCCTGGCCGCTGGCAAAGTGCAAGGCCTTGGCTTCCACCTTGACTTGCCCATCGGCCTGCAGTTTTCGGAGAGCCTCGAGGGTCTCCTCGACGAGTGCCGGCTCGACCTGCTTGTCCTCGAACATCGTCAGTTCGATCCACTCCTTGACACCGGCCTCGCCGCCGACCGTGATCGTCAAACCGACCACCGAGGCCTTGTGTTTCTTGAGCCGATCCAGCAATTGATACGTTTCCTTGGTGCTTGTCGTCTGTTGCCTGCGTCGCCACGTCGCCGGCAGCTCGGGATCGACTTTGATCTCTTCGTCCTGGTCCCAACTGATGCGGATCTGTTCGACCGCCGATTGGATGCCGTCTCGTTCCGCGTAGGCCAGGACGAGCGGCGCGCCTTGGGGAATATCAAAGGCGTCTTCGTAGGCGGCTCCCGCCACTTTCGGATCGGACCCGTCGGTGGTGTACCGAATCGTGGCTTCCGGTGCTGCGCGCAGCTCCAGCCGCTTGCCATCGCCGCTTTGGAAGAGGCGATACTTGAGTGTGATCCGGTTTCGCCAGGTGTAGGGTTCGCCGGTCTCATGGACACCTTTGGAATCAACCGCCAGGAAGGAAACTTCCAACTCGGCCGTTTCGAGTGTCGCTCCTTCGAGCTTGGCCGATGCCGTTGTCGCCGGACCACCGACCTCCCAATAGATGGTGTCTCCGTGGACTGGGGTGATCCGCAGCGTCGTTCGTCCTGTTTCGTCGCTGCGGGTTTGTTCCTGGACGGTGACGCTGGTTTTCGGCTGCGGGAAAGGGCCCTTATCGACGAACCCGCCATCTTCGCGCCAAATGTCCCGATGGATACATTGTTGTTTCAACTGGTCCAAGGCGTTGGGGTGGTGCCATTGCCATTTGGGTGTGGTCGCCGCTCGGCGTTTGATTTCATTCCATGGCATGGACTGCTGAGTGAACAATCGCTGTTCGCACTTTTTGCGGAATGTATCGCCATCGATTTCCTCGGTGAACTTCATCTTTTCTTTGAGGACCGCCACGACCTGGTCTTCGCCGCTATATTTGTTTCCCTCGAACTTCATGCGAAAGTCCATGCTGACCATGCCGGACTCGGTGGGATACCAAAGCGTTGTGAAGGTTTCGCGAACGGCCGAGTGGAAGTTCTGCTGCGTTTTGTCGTTCAGGTCACGGGCCTGAACCATCTGCGGATCGTTGTCGGGCACGTTGTCCGATTGCAACTCGTCCAGAATGTGTTGGATCGCTCGCAGTCGCTTCCCGACTTCGATCAGCATATCGTACGTATCCTTGGTTCCGGTGAGATAGGCGATGCGGTTCTTCCAGGTTGTCTGGTCGTAGAACGCCTGCAGTTGCGGTTTGAGTGCAGAACCGGGATGCGGCTCGGTCACCACGAGTGTCGTCTTGTCCTGCTCCAATTCGATTTCGTCGATCGGCGGCAGGATTTGCACTCTTTGGTAGCACCAACCGTTGACTGGTTTGAATAGGATCTCCAATCGCCGGCGAAGCTCCTTGAGGGCCTGCTCGGGAGCGTAGGTCTTGACGAGCCCTTCCAACTTCGCGATCAGATTCTGGACATTCTTGAAGAACAGCTTGCCATCGCGCGTGCTGTGGAGATACCAGGCCGCCGTGGAGAGTTTTTCCAGCACGTCCGACTTGAGGCGGGAGAGGTCTCGGCCCGGTTCACACAGATAGGCGACGAGTTCGGGAATCGAGAGTCCGAGCACGGCGTTGGGCACGTTCGCCAGCGAAGCCATGAGAAGCAGTTTGCAGGCGTCGGTGGCGTCTTTCGTTCCCAGGTTTGAGTCCATGACCTCGGCAACAGCGGAACCATCCGATGCGATGTCGTGCGCGATCGCGTTGTCGAGCGTGTTATTGATTTGCCCGATTTCGGCGCGGGTTTCCGCATCGTTGAAGTCGAGATCATGGGCGGCGATCAGATAACGCTTCTCGGCGTCCCCATTGTTCCACATTCGCGCGGCCACGATTCGCATCAAGCGGATCAACCCGCGCGTTTGCTGAAACCCGGGGTTTTCTCGGAAACGAGCGTAGAGGTCGCGGATGCCGGGATGAAACGGATAGGACGAGATGATGCGGTTCGCGAACTCCTCGGGCGATTCGCTCGTAATCGCCATTTGCTTTGCATCGCGAATCGCTGTTGCGTAAGCCTGGGCGACCTCGTTGACGTCGTTGTCGCATGGCAACGACTCAAAGATGCGGGTGCGCAGGATGTGGTATAGCTCGTCCGAGTTCAGTCGGACCGGCTCAAGCTCCATGGCCGCGCGGTGCGTTTCCTTCTCCAGGTTGTCGAGCACGGCCGCGATTGCGGCGCTCCCCTTGGCGTACGATGCCGAGAGATCGGTCATGACAAGGCAAACGCGGGAGCAAGTCGGGCGACCGATCGCGACCAGCAGATTGGAAAGGGCCGTTGCCGTGACCTGGGCCAAATCCGAGTTGCCGATCGAGCGCGATCGAGCGTTCTCAAAATACGGTGGAAGCTCATCAAGCAAGATAAGAACGGTTTCGTCCTTGAAGAGATTCTCCCACGCCTTTTGCCCGGGCGCTTGGAGCGGCGAGTAGCAATCCTTGAAGTGATCCTTCCGTCCCATCTGTTCGGCCAAGGCGCCCCAGATTCCGAGTGGCGCGTCGGATTCGCGGCCGCTGAAGGCGATGACCTGGACGGCCCCGAGCGACGGGTCCGGCTTGTAAAATCCACCCATCACCTGTTCACGGAACTCAGGATGCCGAGCGAGCAGGCCCAGAGATAGCAGGTTGTGCGTCTTGCCGCCGCCCATCGCCTGCTTGAGCTTGAAAACGCCTTGGTCAGTCTTCCCCTCCAGCCGACGCATGCCGTGTTCGAGCAGCGTCTTCATACCCTCGGTAATGTAGTTCTCCGTGAAAAACTCGGCGGGGTCGATTCGGTCGTCCACAAGGTCCGTGAGGTCGAGAACGGTATCGCGTTTCTGGGGATCGAAAACGCTTGCTCGAGGTTTGCACAGATCGTGCAGCGACTTCATGGCATGATTCCGCTGGTTGGAAGTCTACTTTTGCGTTCTGGACGCCGATTTCTCCACCTGTTTCAGGAGCCTTTCCAACTCCGCCTGTTTGTAGAGGCGGTAGTTG
>JALSIV010000142.1 GCA_026989685.1 Pirellulaceae bacterium
AGCGGCATTGATCGAACGTGAAGTCGAGTCGATCCGGCAGGCCGCTCGCGAACAGGGCGACGACAAGTCGCTTTTTGGCGAGGCGGGCAGCCTGGATAAGTACGCCGGGGCATTCAACCGCTTCGGCTTCGCCTACAGCAGCGGGTTGCCGCTTGAACTGGGAAAAGTCAGCCATTGGGTGGAGGCGAACATGGCGCGCTTTGCCGCAACGACGGTTGGCACTCGTCTGCCGCTGGCGGATGCCGTTACGGAATTGATTGTCGAGGAATCGAAAAGAACGGCGTTCCGACAGGCAGCTCCGTCAAAGGGCAAGTGGAAATCGGAGATCGAATTGACCGAAGAGGAATTGGTCCGCCAGGCGTCGATGATCGACGCCTATCTGAAGCGGCGGCAGTTCGCGGTCGCCGTCGGCTTGATGCGGGAATGGGTGGTTTCCTGGCTCATGTGGCGGTCGGGCGAGACTGCCAACTGGCTTTCTTACGCCCGGCGGAAGCCCTTCGAACAGCGGTTGGGCAGCCTCATCAGCTTGATGCGATCCGAACATTCGTCCGTGTCGATAAAGCTCCCGGAGGAGCATCGATTGTTTGCCGAGTTTTGGTCTCAGCTCACTGATTCGCTTCGCAACACGTTCCATCACCACGGGATGCGTGAGGATAGTCTGGAGGAGCCGCCGAAGCAGCTTGACCAGGTCGAGGCGTTCTGGAAACGCTTGAAGCGAAACGAAATCGATCCTCCCCGCGTCGGCGGCGGCGGAAAAAAACTGCTCCTCTGTCCGATCGGTATGACCCCGGGCGTTCTCTTTTCGGCCCTCCACCATACACGGCCCGATCGGGTGCTGGTGATCTGTTCGGAAGCGTCGCGGTCGAAGGTCGAGGAAGCGGTGGAGCGGTCGGGGCAGCGTCCCCAGGTCGAGTACTTGGAGCTGCAGGATGTCCATACGGGGATCGGCGAGTTTCCGAAACTGATCGACGAGGCTTCACGGTGGTTGTTCGAGGCGGATGAGATCGAGGCGAACTTGACGGGAGGGACCACGTTGATGGGCGTGCTGGTGAATGAACTGGTCAAGCGTGCGCGAGGCGAGTATCAGCGTCCGGTGCGCGAGTTTGTGCTGATCGACCGCCGCCCGCCGGAAGAGCAGCGGAACGATCCGTGGGTGGTGGGGGAGATGACGGATCTTGATGTGCGCCGGACCAAGGAGGCGGTGAAGTGAGGATCGAGCTGTGCCTGTTCATGACTGGCCGTTCCTCCATTTCGTTCGGGGAATTGACGTCGACAACCGGCATGTGATCCGGCTGCCGATTGGCACTTCAAGGAGAGCGATTGATGGGCGATTCTCTGATCGTGTTGTTCGACACGCCGTCGATCAAACAATACGTGTTCGGCACGGACGTACTGCGGGAGATTCGTGGGGCGAGTGCCAATCTCGACCGGCTCAACCGCGTCGAGACGCAGAAGCGGCTGGAACGAGCCCTCCCCGATAGTGCGAAAGTAACGAAGGTTTATGCCAACGGCGGATCAGCTCAGTTCGTCGTCGAGGACGCAGATGAGGATGGCGTCCGCCGGGCGTGCGACGCAATTGTCTCACTGTTCATGGAGAAGACGGCCGGCGATGTGAAGCCCGTTTACGGAGTATCATCGTTTTCCGAGGCAAATGGTTATCAGGATGCGGTGTCGAACGCCTTTCTCGAGCTGCGAGCGAGGCGCGAATGTGCTGTGGAGCTTCGCACACCGAGTCTGATGCCCGTGATGGCCGAATGCAGTTCCGCATCCCATCTGCCGGCGGCCGTAATCGCCACGATCGGCGGCGATCGACGGGCTCTGTCGGAATCGGCTCAGGTGAAGGAACGGCGCGGCCGGGACGCACGAGAGCACGGTATCTGGGCCGATTGGATGAAGCACTGTGCTGAGTCCGGACCGTGGCCCGGCGAAGAGGAGTGGGACGATCTACGATTCGATGATATGGTTCGGATCGGCGAACAGTCGTCCGGGAGGTTGATTGGGGATATCGGCCTCGTCTACGCCGACGGCAACGCCATGGGGCGGGTCGTCCAGCAGTTGAATTCACCTGCCGTCTGCCGGGAATTCAGTTCCATCGTGGATCGCAGCATCCGGAACTCATGTTTTGAGGCGTTGGGCGACGTATGCAGTGAGGAAATCGCCGCCATCCGCGAGGGGAATGGCGCCGGAGAGCTTCAGCGTCTGCCTGCCGATATCTTGTTGCTGGGGGGGGACGATCTGCTGGTGATTCTCCCGGCGGACCGCGCTTTGAAGTTCGCTGAGTCGGCAGCACAACGGTTCCGCGACCTGACACATTCTGCCATAGACGAATTGAGCGAACCGGCCGTAAAACGATTCTTCGATCAGGTCAACGTGATGGAGTTCTCGATTTCGTGCGGCGTCGCCATCGCGCGGAGCAGCTACCCGTTCTATTTGTTGCTCGACCTGGCAGAGGACCTCCTGAAGAACGCGAAACGAGGCGATGGGGAAGGTCTGCATGACGGCAGCGGAAGTCCGAGCCGGATTGACTTTCATGTCGTGGCCGGCGCCAACAGCTTTTCTCTGAGTCAGACCCGCACCGAGGACTATGCTTGCGGATCGTCATGCGTCCGCACGCTCCGTCCTTACGATCTTGAACTACTGGATCGGCTGCGTCAGAGCGCCGAGATGCTTCGGCTTGCCAGATTCCCCCGGAGCAAGCTGCACGCCCTGCATGAAGCCGCGTTGCGGACGAGCCCGAATCAGGCTCAGCGTGCGATTCGGGATATCTTCGGACGGTGCCGGCATTCCGGAAGCCGCAACGAGCGCCGGGCGCTGTGGTTGGCGATTGAAAACCTTTGCCCGGAGAGATGGAGATTCGATTCCACGACATTTCCGTTTTATGTGAAGGAAGACCGTGCACTCCTTTCGGTTGCCGATCTCGTCGAAGCCGTAGAGGTTCTTTGACAGGAATGAATCGAGGTTCTTTGCCATGCAACAACGCTTGAACATCCATTATCGGATCACGTGGAGCGGAAACTGGCACGTCGGCAGCGGGTTTCGCACGGCGGCGACCGACCGGCTGATCCAGCGATTGGGCGGTCGGGACGGCGTTCCATATGTCCCCGGTTCGCAAATCAAGGGAGTCCTCCGCCATGCTTGTGAACGATTCTCCGCAGCGCTGGAGTTGGAGTCGATCGATCCGCACGCAACGGGTACGGAGCAACCGCGACGGCTGGTTGCCCATTTTCGTCCACTGGGTTCAAGCGGCTTGATCGTCGATCGACTGTTCGGCTCGCGGTTTCAGGGAGACTGTCTTTTCGTCGACAATGCCATGCCGGTCGACGTGGCGGAAGGCCGTGGCAGTCTTGCGGCTACCGAGGTGCGCACGCGTACGGCCATGGATCGCGTGACGCGTACGGTCAAGGAACGGCACTTGTTCTCCACGGAAATGGCCGACGGGCAGCTTCAACTGGCCGGTCGCATTCGGGCTCGCCATCCGGCGGGCGTCCTGACCGTGGAGGAAGATGGGTTCCCGTATGAATACGCGCTCCTCGTCGCCGGACTTCTATCCATTGACCAGCTCGGCGGCGACAAGAGTTGCGGGTTGGGCCAGTGTGCGATCGACGTGCGAGAACTCCGATGGAATGGGACGACGATCACGACGGGCGACGCACTGAAGTCATTTGAAGAACCGGAGTGGGGGGGGCTTGTTGATTTGGTTCGTGAGGGTCAGAACCAATGAAGATGTATCGCATCGAAGGAACAATGGAAGCACCCGTCGCGCTCAAGCGGGACCGGCAATCGGATCGATCAGAAACCGTTCAATCGATTCCCGGAACAACGCTGCGCGGCGCGATCGCCACCGTTTATCTTCAACAGAAGGGACAAGTGGATGAGACATTC
>JALSIV010000143.1 GCA_026989685.1 Pirellulaceae bacterium
GCATCCATATTCGCCATCTTGTTTGGCGATTTGTTCGAACAGTTGTTCTTCCATCATGAAGCATGGTCGCCCGATGCGTGCCGCGTCGGGGAAGTCGATGCGGATGTTGACGACTTCCCCGAGTTCTTCATCGGCGAGGACTTCGGTTTCGCCCTCGAGGTAGATTCGCTTCCCGCGAATGTGGGCGATCACCATCACTCGCTTACCATGATATGTGCCGGGCATTAGGCTTTCTCACCGATAGCAGAATTGAATGTTCTTTCGATAATTGCTTGCTCGTTCTGGAACAATGCTGAGTCTACGAGACGCCTCAGGATTTGTGGTGTCGTGCCGAACCGGTATAGCGCAGGAGAGGATTCAGATATTCAGTGAAGTTGTCCCCAGTGGAAGCGCCAGGTGAAAGCCCCTGTGCGATTGTTCTTATGTGTCTTCCTTCCTTAGTGCAACGACCAAGACAGAACCAGGAAGGCCCATTCGCATGGCGATTCTTTCGCAAAGTCGCGTGGCAGGTCGGACAAATCGGGGAAAGTAGAAGTCAAGTTGGCCTGGACGGTGTAGGGTTAAGCAGTGTATTTCAGAGAATTGGCGGCATGCCCGCCGAAGCTGTCTTGGAGTGTTAGCACGATAGAACGTCGGGTAGTTTTCGTATCGGTCAACGCCCCGTTCGCCTCGCAACACTCTCAGATAGAGATCTTTGAGACGCAGCACTTCGAGTAGTTGGGAACAACAAGCGAAAAGATGCCGGGCATCGACGGTAAACCCGATAAAGATGCCACCTGGCGCAAGAACCTCATGGAGGCGGTCAAAGAAGCGTTGGGGTGTTTGTATATGCTCGAGTACAAAACACGCATATGCAAGATCAACTGACGAGACCTCAAGTGGAGCTTCTTCAAACGTTGTACGATGCACTGTCGCAAAACACGACGGCGCAGGTATCGAGCTGTCTGGTTCAATTCCGATGGCCGTTGTGACGCGATCTGCGATGGAGTGCTGAGTTGCAGTACAACCTGAAAACCCATGTCCGCAGCCGATATCAAGGAGTCGTACTCGCCGACCTCGAGAGTGAAGGAGAGCGATACTTTCAAGCACGACGTACTCCATCCACTCGACTCTCTTCATTGATTCATATCGACGACGAGCCTTCGTAATCCGTTCCTCCAACGATGATTCTGTATCGGGTGTCATGATTCGCTCCGAGCGTTTTTCAGTGGCGTGTAATGAACCGGTAAGCAGACGTCATGGTATCCCTCTCACGATCGGCGGTCCGATCCGATTGGCCAGCCACACCGGCATTTTCTGCCAGACGCGGATGGCGAGGCGGTATTTGGGGCTGTCGGGCCGGGTGTCGCCGACGCTGCCGCGGCGGACGTAGTACTGCCATACCGACGGGTGCGGTTGGGCGCCCCACTGCTTCTTGAATCGATAGGTATTGCTGCCTTCCGTGCTGCGGCCGAAATCGAACTCCTTTTGGCCTCGCTCGACCGCACGCTTCAAGAGATGCCAGTACATGAGCATATTGGCGTTGGTGCTGTTGAATGCTCGGAGCGAGCTTGCGCTGGGGACTTCCGTGCGGCCGCTTTGATGGACCAGCAGAGCTCCGGCGATCGGCCGTCCCGCCTTGTGGACCACGCACAGTTCGGCGTCGTCACCGAACGCGGCAAGGATCGACTCGAACAGTCTCTTCGGGTAGACGGGCGTACCGAGGTCCCTCATGTTGCGAGCGAATACGGTATAGAAGTCGTCGAGGCGATCCTGGTTGCCCCAGTGGACGTCCAGGTTGCATTTCTCGCCCTTGCGCACTTGATTGCGAACTTTGGGCTTGAACGACTTCCAGAGTTCGTCCGTCGTTTCGGGCAGCGAGAGTCTCATCAGAACTTTCGAGCGAATGGAGTCGGTGAGCTTCGGGTGATCGATTTCCTTCTCGTGCCTAAGTTGCAGGTGATCGACGTCGAGTTCGTCCGCCAGCGCGACGGCGGCGTCGATCAGTTTGGAAGCGGCTTCATCGTTGTCGGCCATCACGCCGGCCGAGTTGACATAGGGGAGCGACACCAGAAACCTGCCGAACAGCCTCGAAGAAACGAGCAGGAGAGGAAGTCTCGCCTGAAGCGAGCCGTCGTCGAGCCGTGCTTTGAGCGAGTAGGCACTATAACGGAGCGAGCTTGCCAGCGCGCAGTGGTAGTGGTCGCGCGTGTCGGGAGTGTTTTCGGTTGTGACTTCCAGAGTGGTTGTCGCCATTGTGATCTTCAAGCCACCACGGGGACACGCCTCGCGGTCGGCCGGCGTGACCGTGAGTGTGTGCGAAGGTCGCCGGCGGAGTTCTTTAAGCCTCGACGAGTTCAGCCTCGTCGGGTCGACGATTGATGGCCACGATCGGTTCGATTCTCTCGCAGCCTACACGTCAAGCTGTCGTCGCCGGTTTAGCAGGCGGTCGTAAACAGCGACGACTTTCTCGATGCGTGTGGCAAAGCTGAACTCCGTCTCGACCTTCTCGCGACCGTGCACCGCACATCGCTCGGCGAATCCGCGATCATCGCAAAAGGTGTGGATTGCGTTTGCAAGCGCTTCGGGTGAGCGTGGCGGTACCAGCAGGCCGGTTTTTCGATCGCAAACCAGTCTTGCGACACCGCCAACGTCCGTCGCGACGACAGGCAGTCGCATGGCCATCGCTTCCAGCACAACATTGGGCAGTCCCTCTCGAAGACTGCTCAAAACGAACATATCCGCGGCCTGGTAGAGCGTTCGCACATCTAGGAGATGTCCAAGAAGCGTAACGTGATCTTGCAGCCCCGACTCAATCACCAAGTTCATTAGCCGTGATTGATCGGAACCGCTCCCGGCGATGGCAAGATGGAGGTGCATGTTTCGGCTGGACAGCAGAGCGACGGCACGGATCAGATGATCAAACCCCTTTTCGTCGCTGAGTCGCCCGACGGCGGCCAACAGCGGAAGATCCTGCGGCAATCGCAACTCTGCTCGAGCCGCGTGGCGAACCGCCGACGTGGGAATCGCGTACTCGTCGAGTGCGATACCGTTATCGAGCAGTGTACACCGTTGAGCGGGAACGCCCGCTTGGCGGCATTTCTCCACGATGTCCTGCGATACGCAGAACACATGATCGAAATACCGGAGCAGCCTGCGATCGAGAGAATAGTAAAGAGCCAATTTCCAGTTTTTGACTCCCCAACCGTGTTCTGTCGTCAAGACCGGCCCAGAAAAACGTCGGCGAAGGAGGATTGCCATCGCATTTGTCTTATAGTCATGCGCGTGGATAATGGCCGGATTCATTTGAGTGACGAGAGTGCCGATGTTCCTCAGAGATCGAAGATCGACGGCGCCTCGGTCTTCCACGGCAATCAGCGGAGCCTCCCGCTGTGCGGCCAACTGTTGAAGCGTGCGAATTCCGGGGTCGTTCGGAGGATGGAGATAGATGCACGCGCTGCCATATCCGTGCTCCGCAAGATACCGGGGAGAATTCGTAATTGTCTTTTCCGGACCACCTCCCACCGATGAGACGGTTCGGAGGTGCAGAACGAGCGGCCGCTTCTCCCACCCAACATGCTCACGCATATTGCATCCCCGGACGGAAATCGGGCTGTTCAACATAGACGGTAGAAAAGTGGCCGACGACTAAGGGGGCACCGAGAGGGTCTTTTCTTGCCCGCCATCCTGCGGGCATTCGCTGAAGACGACCTGTTCGAACACGGACGCCTTGCTTGCCCATGATTCCTGGCGGAGGCGACACTCGCGAGCGCGTTTTTGGGGAGCGGGGATGCCGGTCTCGAGTCGTTCAGCGACCAAGCGGGCGAATTCAGCCGGAGTGGTTGCACAATCGAGGCAGTCGGCCCACGGTCGAACAGCCGGCAAGTCTGAGGTTACGACG
>JALSIV010000144.1 GCA_026989685.1 Pirellulaceae bacterium
TCGTTATGGACTGACGGAGCGTCCCGGCGGTACTTCCGGCCTTCCGCTGCAGTTCGTGGTCGATGATCGAGGAAACTGGGTCCCCAATTGTTTTACCTGTCATGGCGGGACCGTGCTGGGAAAACCCTATCCCGGTGCTCCCAATTCGTCGTATGCGCTGCGAACGATGATCGAGGAGACGCGAGCGACCAAGAGCCGCCTGGGGAAGAAGTGGTCCTCTGTCGATTGGGGACTCTCGTTGATCGAGTTGGGAAGTACCAACGGGCGCACCAATGCTGTGATCTTCGGGGTGGCCTTGGGAGACCGTCGGAATCGCGATCTCAACGTCGTGCCGCAGAGGCGGCTTCCCCACTACCGTCACCATGATATGGATGCTCCGCCACTATGGTATTTCTACAAGAAACGCCGGCTCTATCTGGATGGTTTCGCAGAGAAGGACCACCGGCCGCTGATGCAGTTCACGTTGGATGTATCGAACGGCGGAGAGACGGTGCGAAACTGGGAGCCCCTGTTTCGCGACATCGCCGCTTATCTGGAAACGCTGCGCCCACCCCCCTACCCGTTTGCCATCGATCGAGAGTTGGCCGATCGGGGACGTGCCGTGTTCATCGACCATTGCGCTCGCTGCCACGGCACCTATGGCCGCGAGTGGACCTACCAAGAGAAAGTGGTACCGCTCGACGAGCTGGGAACGGACCCGGTGCGCCTCGAGGCGCTGACGGTGGCTCATCGCGAGGACTACTCCAGAAACTGGCTGTCGCATTACGGCAAGAAAGCAACCGTGACTCGTCCCGAGGGCTATGTGGCTCCGCCGCTGGACGGTATTTGGGCCAGTGCCCCCTATTTTCACAACGGAAGCGTGCCGACACTCTGGCATGTGCTGCATCCGGACGACCGGCCGCAGATCTGGCGGCGTAAATCGGAGCGTTACAATCGCGACCAGGTTGGCTGGGAGTTCGAGGAGGTGAACCGAGTGCCGCCCGACGAGGGCGACCGTTGGCGGCGACGGTGGTATTTCGACACGCGCGAGCCGGGCAAAAGCGCGGCGGGACACCGGTATCCAGCCGAATTGACCGAGGCCGAGCGGAATGCCGTCCTGGAGTATCTCAAGACGTTGTAGGAGGCACGCGTCCTCCTCTGATAGGTTGGTCCGTTTGGGGGGTGCGGGGATGCGTGCGTCGCCGATTGCCATTGCCCTGGCGGGGGCTGTTGCCGATAATCGCACGCCGTGAGGCTCACGAACATCAGCTTCTGCCAAGGAGGGCAGAATGACTCGGCGATTAACGGTTCTGATTCCGGCCAAGAACGAACGGCACAACCTCCCGGACTGTATCGACTCGGTGCAAGATCTTGCCGATGAGGTATTGCTGGCCGATTCGGGGTCGGCCGATGGGACGATCGAGTATGCTCGGAGCCGCGGCTGCCGCGTGATCCAGCGTGAATATGTTCACGCGGGCGATTTCAAGAACTGGGCCATTCCGCAGTGTTCGCACGAGTGGGTGTTGCTGCTCGATGCCGATGAACGCCTGACGCCTCGTTTGGCCGTCGAAATCCGTCAAGTGCTCGACGCCGCGGACGACCGCTACGACGGATATTGGATCTTTCGTCACTGCTATTTCTTGGGGCGGCTTCTTCGCTTTGGCGGCTGCCATCGGGACCGGGTGCTGCGGCTGTTTCGTCGCGACGTGTCTCGGTACGTCGGGGACACCGACCATGCCGAAATACGGCTTCCCGCCGACCGTACGGGCGCACTCCGAAGCCGCATGGAGCACCACACTTGTCCGACGCTGGACGATTACTTCCGCAAGTTCTTGCGTTACACGAGTCAAAATGCGCAGGTCCGTTACGCCAAAGGAAGGCGAACGTCCCTATTGCGTCTTTGGTTGACGGTTCCGGTGAAGTTCACGCGTCTCTACCTGCTCCGATGGGGAATTCTGGACGGCGTCGCCGGTCTGTTGTTTTGTTGGCTCAGTGCCTTTTCGTCCTTCGTGACGCAGGCGCGGATGTGGGAGCTGGACGTGCGGCAAGACGAGTCTTCCTTGCCGGACAAGCCGGCGATGGCGGGCCAATCGCACCGCGCCGCGTGAGGTGACAACGATGGCAGCAACGGCTCCGCAACGGATTCTCGTCGTACGAAATGACCGTTTGGGGGACACCGTTCTCACGCTTCCCGCGATTGTCGCTGTCAAGGAAGCGTTTCCTCGGGCGACCTGCGCCGTGTTGGTCGAGTCGGGACTGCTGGAGTTGCTGCAGCACGTTCCCGTCGCCGATCTGTGGTTGTCGGATGATGTGGCAGGCGGTTCGGGACTACTTGCTCGGCTGGTCCGCCGCCATCCATTCGACGCGGCGCTGGTGATCCACACCAATACCCGTAACGCGCTTGCGGTTTGGCGAGCGGGGATACCCAGGCGCGTGACTTGGTCCGGGAAACCGATGGGACGACTGTTGGGCAACTGCCGCGTTGACGTGAGGCGTTCCCACCCGCCGATCCACGAAGCCGATTTCGCGATGAAGTTCGTCGAGCGTTTGGCGGGGCGGCGGCTCGAGCGACCGTCGCCTCCCCGACCCTCGTTTCCCGCTCCCCTCCAGGCGGCGGTCGCCATGAGGCTTACCCGGTGGCGAAGCGACGGCCGACCCTGCTGCCTGGTCCACCCCGGAAACCGCGGCAGCGCCTTCAATTGGCCGGTGTACCGTTATGCCGAACTGGTGCGGGAATTGGACCGTTTCGCCACGGTGCTGGTTTCCGGTGGACCGGGCGAAGAAGGGTTGGTGCGACGGGTGAGGGAATTGGCGGGTGACCGAGGAATCCCCGTGGTGGGATGGTCGCTACCTGAATTCGCGTCTCTGGTTGAGCAAGTCGACGGCTTGGTGGTTTCCAGCACGGGCCCGATGCATTTGGCGGGTTGGCTGGGGACGCCGGTCGTTGCCCTGTTCAGCCGCCATCCGGTGCACAGCCCGCAGAAATGGTCCCCTTTGGGAAATCACCACACCATTATCCAGCCTCGCTTGGCCGGCCAGTCGGAGACTCGGTTGAGCACCGCTCCGGAACAGATGGAGCGTATCGACGTGGAAACCGTCCTAAAAGCCGTACTCCGTCATGTCATGGCACCGGCGGGCGACGACGTGGCTTGAGCGTTCTTGGCTCACCGAAAGACTCGCCCAAGCAGCATTAGCATTGCCGTTCATGGCCGGCGGAATGCCCACGCTCCGTCGTTGCGGCTACCCAGCAACCGAAAAGCCTGCACGTCGGCCTCGAAGCAAGTGCAAATGGCCTCGCCGGAATCGTGGCAGGCCCGTGCCTTCCAGGGGAACCGCCGCTTTCCGAAGGGGCGCGCCTCCACGAGGCAGTCGCAGACACCCACCGGTTTCGGTTCTCGGTCCCGGGGTGTTCCGTAGACCAAGTGGACGGAGTGGACGAAGGGGTCCACATCCGTGTGGTTGGGAAGGTGGGTGTCTGTGTTCTGTCTGTGTTCTGTCGCAACGTCTGGCGGTCAGTGTCCAACGTGAACCGAAAAGTGGTTCCCGTGGATGCCGAAGCCGAAGTGTCCGCCGTGGTAGTGTCCACCCCAGTGTCCGTGCCCGCCGTAATGGTTTCCCCAGTAGCCGTGTCCACCATAATGTCCAGTCCAGTGGCCGTGTCCGTGTCCGCCATAGTGTCCACCCCAGTGTCCGTGATAATGTCCACCGTAGTGACCGTGGCCACCCCAATGTCCATGGCCGCCGTGGTGGTGGCCATGGCCGCCTGCTCGAGCGGTGGACGTGGCGAACAGACTCAGACCAACCGCCGCACCGATCAAGGCCACCGTTTTCATCACATTCTTGAGAGAGCGTTTCATGACTTGTCTCCTTCACCCAATCGATT
>JALSIV010000145.1 GCA_026989685.1 Pirellulaceae bacterium
GGGCGTGTCGCTGACAAGACGAAGTCGTGTCGAAGTCAATATCCTATCTAACGATCGTATCCTGTCTTGCCTACGATCCCGATTCCGGCACCACCGGTTCGCGGCTCTCGTCTGACGAACCAGCGTCGGGTTCCGACGGCCCATCGGTCCCGCTCGCCCCCGACTCGTCGGCGGATGCCGTGTCGGCGACTGCCTCGCTATCCACCGTGTCTTGACGTGGGGCTGCAGCGGCTTCCTTGGCGACCGGCTGCTCCGGCAGCGCTGGGGCATCGCCGGCCACATCCTCGGGTTCTGCCTGAGACGTTGCTTCTCCCAGACTCTCCTTCGGTGATTCGGTTGCCGATTCACTGCCACCTGCTTCGGCTGCGGCCGCCTGCTGCCGTTCCAGTTCCCGTTGGCGTTGCCGCGCTTCACTGGCCGCTTGCTCGGCTTCCAATGCCAGCCGCTCGGCTTGCTCCACGATGTGCGCGACCTGCTCCTCGGTCAGATCGCCCATCGCCATCAGCTCGTCGGGTTCGATCACTTCTAAATCATCGTATGACAAGTACCCTTGTTCGACCAGGGCTTGAGCCAACTCGTCGCTGACCCCTTCGATCTGACTGAAGCCGACGACGGCTCGTTCGATCTGCTCGTCCAACTCCTCGGCGGTCATGATTTCGATGTCGATGCCGCACAGTTTGCTGGCGAGGCGAACGTTCTGACCCTTGCGTCCGATGGCCAGGGAGAGTTGATCCTCTTGAACCAGCACGATCGCCCGGCCGATCATCTCGCACAGCAGGACTTGGTCGACGTGTGCCGGCTGCAGAGCGTTGGGGATCAGCACTTCCCGGTCGTCACTCCAGCGGACGATGTCGATCCGTTCCCCGGCCAGTTCGTGGACGATGTTCTTGATGCGATTGCCGCGAACTCCGACGCACGCACCGACGCAATCGACGCGCGGGTCATCGCTGCTGACCGCCACCTTGCTGCGATAGCCCGGCTCTCGAGCCACGGCCCGGATCTGGATCGTCCCTTCCGCGATCTCGGGGATTTCTTGTTCGAACAGCCGCTCGACGAGCTGCGGCCGCGTTCGGCTGAGTACGACTTTCACGCGACTGCCGTCGGGACGGACTTCGATCACCACCGCGCGAATGCGCATGTTGACATGATGCGGGTCGCCGGGAATCTGCTCGCTGCGAGGCAGGATGGCTTCCACGTTGCCCAGGTTGACAATGGTCTTGCCCGAGTCGACGCGGTGGACCGTCCCCGTGACGATCTGGCCGATCTGCTCCTGATACTCTTCGATCAGGGCATCTCGTTCGGCTTCGCGGATTTTCTGGATAATGACCTGCTTGGCCGTTTGAGCTCCGATGCGGCCGAACACGTCCGGGTCGAGCGGACGACCGTCGACGGTAGCCGAGAGTTGCCCGCTCTGGCGATCGATGCTGACTTCGATTTCGGCTTCGTCGCCCCGCTGACGCCGGATTGCCGAAGCCATCGCCGCCTCGATGGCTCGGAATACGATTTCCGAGTCGATCTTTTTGTCGCGGTGCAGCGCGTCGACGATTCGCAGGATCTCGTTGGGATTCATGGATTGGTTTTTCCTTCGCCCACAGGGTGATTGCGGGGGTTACCGGTTGGTGGGGACGTTACAGGAGTCTTCGCAGGTCGACCAGGGTAGTCGGTGTCCGCTGACGGATCGCTCCCCAGCCAACGGGCGGCCAAGTCGTTGACGGGGTTGCCGAAGACCTCATCGGGAGTCCCCGTTTGTACGATGCGGCCCTCGGCGACCAGCACCACATAGTCGGCGATCCGCCGAGCTTCCGTGGCGTCATGCGTGACATAGACGACGGTGACCTGATGGACATGCTGCCATTGCCGCAGCACGCCTTGGATGCGGCTGCGTAGCGGTGCGTCGATGTGAGCCAAAGGCTCATCGAGCAGCAGCGTGGCCGGACGCCCTGCCATCGCGCGAGCCAGCGCGACCCGCTGTTGCTGTCCTCCCGAGAGCGACTGGGGATCACGGTCCAGCAGCGAGTCGATTTCCAACAGCCGAGCCACTTCTGCCACGCGGTCGGCCCGCTCGGCCCGCTGGGGCACGGAAAAGCCGATGTTGCGTCGCACCGTCCAGTGGGGGAACAACACGAACTGCTGGAAGACCATGGCCACATCACGGCGGGAAGGGGAGATGCGGTTGACCACGTGAGCCCCCATGCGAATCGTGCCGGCGTCGGGCCGCTCCAGTCCGGCGATCAGCCGCAGCAGCGTCGTCTTGCCCGCTCCGCTGGGACCGAGTACCACGGTGATGCGGCCATCGGGTATGCGCAGCGTCAGCCGATCCGCGGCGAGGGTGCCGCCACGGAAGACGCGACTCAAGTTGTCCAAAACAATGGCTGCCATGGAGTTGCCGGCCCGGTCGACCGGTCTCAGCTTGCGTGTTGCGTGTATCGTTTGTCGGCTCAGCGCGTAAAAAAACGGAATCCGTCCCCGGTGGGACCAGCTTCCGCGACAAGGGGTGTCAAACGGGACCTTTCATCGCGGCCCTCCGGCCGCCACCTCCGGCACGGCGTTCATACTGGGTAAACCGGGGCTCGTGTCGCAACTCGTTTTCCCGTAAAGGGTTGACGAGTCGACGCGTGGTCCGGTTTCGCAGACGCACGTCTTGCCGAACGTTTGGGCGTATTGCCCAAATCGAAGCAGGTAAGAATATCGCCATACGGCGAGGATGTCAAGGTAAGCCGTCTACGATGGCGGTGGGTCGTGGTGTAAGATCGGCAACAGTTCAGGTTGTCCTTTGAAAGGTTGTTGAGCGTGAGTGACGGGTACTGGTTGGGCATCGACCTGGGCGGCACCAAGATGTTGGCCGTCCTTTACGACGGCGAGTTCACGGAGGTGGCTCGCGACCGGAAAAAGACCAAGGGCCACGAGGGCGTCGAGAAGGGGATCCGGCGGATCTGCGGCCTGGTCGAAAGTGTGCTCCAGCAGCACCCGCCGGCTGAGGGAAACCTGCGAGGCATCGGCATCGGGTGCCCCAGTCCAATCGACGTCGAGCGAGGCGTGGTGGTGGAAGCGGTCAACCTGGGTTGGAAGGGAGTGCCGTTGCGGGATCACTTGACCCGCGAGTTCGCGTGCCCCGTCAGCGTTCTCAACGACGTGGATGCCGGGGTGTATGCCGAGTACCAGTTCGGAGCCGGCCGCGATGCTCGCGGCTTGTTGGGGGTCTTCCCCGGAACCGGCATTGGTGGGGGGGCGGTTGTGGCCGGAGAGGTCGTGATGGGGCGTCTTTCGTGCATGGAGATCGGACACGTTCGAGTGATGCCCGAAGGAAATCTGTGCGGCTGCGGTCGTCGCGGTTGCCTGGAAACCGTCGCCAGCCGGTTGGCGATTTCTGCCGAGGCGGCCAAGGCGGCTTTCCGGGGCGAGGCACCTTACCTAATGAAGCAGACATCGGCCGAGCTGCCGAAGATTCGCAGCGGCGTGTTGGCCGAGGCGATCCGGCAGGGGGACGTGGTCGTCGAGCAGATCGTCCGCGAGGCGGCCCGCTGGATCGGCGTCGCCGTCGCCGACTGCATCCACTTGCTGTCGGTCGATCGCGTGGTGCTCGGCGGGGGACTGGTCGAAGCCATGCCCGAGCTGTTTGTCGACGAAGTCCGGCAGTCGGCCGAGGCCTCGGTGATGCGACCCTACCGGGGCACGTTCGACGTGGCGGTGGCTCGGTTGGGTGATGATGCCGCGGTGCGCGGTGCCGCTGCATGGGCGGCGCATCGCCAGGGAGTTTCCATCCCCTGGAAGGGTGCACCATCAGCGACCATCGAGGCGGAGGCATCGGCGGATGCGGCTGAGACCGAGGGTGCAGCCGAGGCGACGCCGGTAGCGGAATTGGAGGAGGGGGCATGAACTCCGCCGCATCCGAGGTGCGATCCAGTGAGGCATCCTCGCGCTCTTCCCGGCCGCGGACGGTTGCCGTGATCGACGTGGGGACCAACTCGATTCGGATGGCGGTGGCCGAGATCCACGGGGAAAGCGAGGTTCGCCGACTCGCTTCGTTTTCGCAACCGGTCAATTTGGGACGCGACACGTTTCGCACCGGCGGCATCCGGCGTGCCACGATCGAGCAGTGCGTTCGCGTCTTGTCGGTCTACAAGCAGGCGCTGCGCGAGTATCAGGTCGATCACCCGGAGCAAGTACGCGTGGTGGCCACCAGCGCCGTTCGCGAGGCTCGCAACCGGCTCACCTTCACCGATCGGATCTACATCGCCACCGGATTGCTGGTGGAACCGATCGACGAGGCGGAGGTGAACCGGATCACCTATTTGGGGATGCAGCCGTTCCTTCGGCCGCCGTCGCCGCTGGTCCGGGGCCAGACGTTGGTGGTGGAGATCGGCGGGGGCAGCACCGAGCTGCTAGTGCTGGGGGACGGCGATGTGGAGTTTGCCAACACGTTTCGGTTGGGATCGGTGCGGTTGCGGGTGGCACTCGAGCCGATGCGGGTGCGTCCCACCGAATTGCGGCGGGTGATGGAGAGTCAGATTGCGCACACGGCTGATGCCATCTACGATCGGGTGAGTCCCCGCGAGCGTCCTCATTTGGTGGCGTTGGGCAGCGACGTCCGCTTTGCAGCCAACCAGTTGCGACCGGAGTGGCGGCGGGAGCGGATGGTGGCGCTGCCGCTGGAGGAACTCGAGCCGCTGGCGGACGAAATCCTGCAGATGCGGGACGCCGACCTGGTGCACCGTTACCATCTGGCCTACCCCGACGCGGAGACGCTCGGTCCGACTTTGCTGGCCTACCTGACATTGGCTCGGCGTTTCGGACTCGATCAGATCTGGGTCAGTGACGTCAACCTGCGGGACGGCGTATTGCAGGAAATGGCGTTGGGTGATGTCTGGACCGAGGATTTTCGACGGCAGGTGATCCGCTTCGCCATGACGTTGGCCCGGCGTTACCACGCGGACGAGCAGCACGCTCGGCAAACGGCGGAATTGGCTCGGCGGCTCTTCGAGCACCTCGAGCCGCTGCATCGACTCGAGTCGCGCTACGGATTGGTGCTTTATTTGGCCGCGCTGTTGCACGAAATCGGCGCGTATGTCAACAACCGCAGTCTCCACAAGCACACCATGTACCTGATTCGCAACAGCGAGATGTTCGGGCTGGGGCAGAAAGATCAACTGCTGGTGGCCCTGGTGGCCCGCTATCATCGGCGGGCGTCTCCTCAGCCGGGCCACGAGGGATACAACACGCTAGACCGCGAGGATCGCATCACCGTCTCCAAGCTGGCGGCCATATTGCGAATCGCCATCGCGCTCGACGAGTCGCGCAGTGGGCGGGTCAAACAGCTCACCTGCGAAATCGACGACGAACGGGTCATCATCTATCTGCACGGCGTGGAAGATCTGGCTCTGGAACAACTGGCCGTGCGTCAACAGTCGACGTTGTTCGACGAGATTTTCGGCAGGTCCGTGTTGTTGCGGCGGGTGTCCGAGTGAGAGGGCGGGCGAGAGGTATGACAGACAGGTCGCGAATCATCAACCGGGAACTGAGCTGGCTCGAGTTCAACCAGCGCGTGCTCGACGAAGCCAAGAGCGGCAGTGTTCCCCTGCTGGAGAGACTCAAGTTTCTCGCCATCACCGGGTCGAATCTGGATGAGTTCTTCATGGTGCGCGTCGGCGGGCTGATGATGTTGCGCGATGAGGGGCGCACGAAACGCGACCCGGCCGGGATGACTCCCGAGCAGCAATTGGCGGCCATTTCCCAACGTACACACCAGCTCGTCGCCGATCAGTACGCTTGCCTGCTGGAGCAACTGTTGCCGGCTCTGAGTGAGGCGGGGATCCGGCGACTGCAATGGTCCGATCTCACGGAGCGCCAAACCCGGATGCTGGAAGAAGTGATCGCCACCGAGGTGGCACCCATCCTCTCTCCACAGGCCGTTGGCGACGATGAACTGTTCCCCTTGCTCGCCGGACGGCAGTTGCACCTGGCGGTCCGCCTGGCCGGGGAGGACGACCAGCCCCGCATGGCCGTGATTCCTTGCCGGGTGGTTCCCCGTTTTCTTACGCTGCAGGCCGAACGAGGTTACAGTTTCATTCTGTTGGAAGATGCGTTGTCCGAGTTGATCGACCGCTTTTTCATCGGCGAGGAAGTCCTCGAGTGCGTTCCGTTTCGCATTACTCGCAACGCGGACATGGCGATTCGCGAAGACCAGGCCGCCGACCTGCTGGCCGGCATGGAACAACTGCTCGCCAAGCGCAAGGAGGGGGACTGTGTGCGGCTGGAGATCGACGAACGGGCCAGCGACAACATACTGGAGTTTCTCATTTCGAAGTTGGGCGTCGACCGGGCGTTCGTATTCCGGCTTCCCGGTCCGATCGATCTGGCACGCTGGATGCAGGTGGCCGGAGTCTCCGGTTTCGAGTCGTTGAAGTACGAAGACTGGCCGCCGCTTCCCTCTCCCGAAGTGCCACCCAACGTCAGCATCTTCGAAACGATGAGCCAGCGGGACTTCGTGCTCTATCATCCCTACGAACAATTCGAGCCGGTGGTCCGCCTGATCGAGGAGGCTGCCGACGACCCCGATGTGTTGGCCATCAAACAGACGCTCTACCGAACCAGCCGCAACAGCCCGATCATTGCGGCGTTGGCGCGAGCCGCCGAGAATGGCAAGTATGTCACGGCAGTGATCGAACTGAAAGCGCGATTCGACGAGGCGCGGAACATCGAGTGGGCGCGGGAACTGGAAAAGTCGAATGTCCAAGTGATCTACGGTGTGAAGGGTCTGAAGACGCATGCCAAGATCTGTTTGGTGATTCGCCGGGAAGCGGACGGGATTCGCCGCTATCTGCACTTCGGGACGGGGAACTACAACGAGGCCACCGCCAGGCTGTACAGCGACGCCTCGTTCTTTACCACGCACGAATTGTTGGGTGCCGACGCGACGAATTTCTTCAATGCCGTGACCGGCTATTCCGAACCGCAGGTCTTCCACAAACTCGACATGGCTCCGCTCGCCCTCCGCGATCGTCTGATCGAATTGATCGAGTTCGAGACGGCTCGCAAGCGGCAGGGACAGCAAGCCGCCATCAACGCCAAACTGAATTCGCTGGTCGATCCGCAGATCATCGAGGCGCTCTACGAAGCGTCTCAGGCCGGTGTTCCCATCCGGCTCAACATCCGCGGCATCTGCTGTTTGCGGCCCGGTGTTCCCGGACTCAGTGAAAACATCGAGGTGGTGAGCATCATCGACCGCTATCTCGAACACGCCCGCATCCTGCATTTTCATCACGGCGGCGCCGATCGCGTCTACATTTCCAGTGCCGACTGGATGCCTCGCAACCTCGATCGCCGCGTGGAACTGCTGGTGCCCGTGGAGGAGGAACGATGCAAGCGGCGATTGCTGGAGATCGTCGATGTTCACCTGCGCGACACCGTGAAGGGGAGGCGGTTGCAAGCGGACGGCAGCTATGCCCGACCACCGGTCGAGACGGAGACCGGTGTCACACCGTTGCGCAGTCAGGAGTGGCTCTACCGTCAGGCCGTCGAAGCCGTGCGGGAAGCCGAGCACTCCCGGCGCAGCTTGTTTGAACCCTACTTGGGAGCCAAGGCGGGAGAGACGCCGTGACGCGGGCTGCGTCCGCAAGGCTGGAGACCGGAGACCGGAGGCTGTAGGGGGGGTGACGACCGAGAGCCGGTACAGGAATGCGGGCACGTCGCAGATGTTATCCAAAAAGGTCCTAACACAAGACGTCCATGCCGGAGGGCGGCCGGCCGCACCGGAAAGGGAGTACCATGCCACGCTTGCTGGTGATGCGGCACGCCAAGTCGAGTTGGAGTGACGCCACACTCGCCGATCACGACCGGCCGCTCAATGCTCGAGGTAAACGCGACGCGATTCGAGCCGGCGAGGTGCTGGCCGAGCGCAACGCGGTCCCCGATGTGATCTTGACCTCGACGGCCAAACGAGCGCGGAAGACTGCGGAGCGGGTAGTGCGCGGCCTGGACCGGTCGGTGGAAATCGTGGCCGTGCGCGAACTCTACCATGCCGATTCGGCCACCTATGCCTCGTGGACGGCCGGGGTGCCCGCATCGGTGGAAACCGTTCTGGTGATCGGACACAATCCGGGCATCGCCTATTGGCTGGACCGACTCACCGGCGACGTGGAGGCGTTTCCCACGGCAGCCATCGGTTGCGTTACACTGGACATCCCCGGATGGGAATTGGTCACGGCCGATACGACCGGCCGCCTCGAGTGGTTTTGGTACCCCAAATCGGAGTCGCAAGAAGGAATGGCAACATGAGAGCGAACAGCACCGGCGACATGAAACGAAGTCTGTGTGCCAGGGCCGCCAACCTGTTGACCGCTTGGTGGCTGGTGACGCTGCCGTCACCGGGGGTGGCTCAAATTCGAGTCGTTCCCGAGAACGGGGCACTGCCCGATGCGCGACTCGGTGAACTGAAAGATCTCAACGGCTATTTCCCTTTCGACGTGCCGGCCACGGCCGAACAGTGGCAGCAGCGATCGGTCGAGGTGCGGCGGCGAGTGCAAGTGGCGCTGGGGCTGTGGCCGCCGCCGACAAAAACCCCGCTGAATGCCGTGGTGCACGGGCGGCGGGACATGGGGGACTACACGATAGAGAAAGTGTACTTCGAGAGTATGCCCGGTTTTTTCGTGACCGGCAATCTCTATCGTCCGAAAAGCGTCAAAGGAAAAGTGCCCGGTGTGCTTTGCCCGCACGGCCATTGGTCCCAAGGACGGTTTACCGACGCGGGTGTCGATCGGGTCCGCAAGCAAATCGTCAACGGGGAGGAACGGTTCGAATCGGGCGGTCGCAGCCCATTGCAGTCCCGCTGCGTGCAGTTGGCTCGCATGGGATGTGTCGTGTTCCACTACGACATGATCGGCTACGCCGACAGTCGGCAACTCTCGTTCGACCTGGTCCACCGTTTCGGCAAACAGCGGCCCGCTCTCATTTCGACGGAGGCGTGGGGGCTGTTCAGTCCTCAAGCCGAATCGCATCTGCAATCGGTGATGGGACTCCAGACCTGGAACTCGATCCGCTCGCTCGATTTCCTGCTGTCGCTTCCCGAAGTCGATCCCCGGCGGCTGGCGGTCACCGGTGCCAGTGGCGGCGGAACGCAGACCTTTATCTTGGCTGCCGTCGATCCGCGAGTCGCTCTGGCCATGCCCTGTGTGATGGTTTCCACGGCCATGCAGGGCGGATGCACTTGTGAGAACGCCTCGCTGCTGCGCATCGGAACCGGCAATGTGGAAATCGCCGGACTATTCGCCCCGAAACCGCTCGGCCTGACCGCGGCCAATGATTGGACCCGCGAAATGTCGACCAAGGGATTCCCGCAGCTCAAGCAGCTCTATCAGAAGCTGGGAGCCCCGAACAACGTGATGCTGGCGTCACTCACCCACTTCGGCCACAACTACAACTACGTCAGTCGGGCAAGGATGTATGCGTGGTTCAATCGGCACCTCGAGCTGGGATGGAAGGAGCCGATCGTCGAGGAAGATTATCGGCGGCTGTCGCCCGAGGAGATGACGGTGTGGGATGAGGCGCACCCCGCGCCGCCGGGTGGCGAGGCGTTTGAAAAGGAGTTGCTTCAGCAGTGGCGGGCCGATGTCGAGTCTCAATTGGAGAAGCTGGCACGGGGCAGCGATTCCGACTTCGCCGCCTACCGCCGCCTCGTGCACGAAGGGCTGCAAATCGTCCTCAACGGAGTTGTTCCCCAAGATGCGTCGGAGTTCACGTTCGACGAGACAGTCAAACAGGATCAGGGAGCGCTCGTGATCGGCGGGATTCTGAAGCACCGGCCGAGCGGCGCGGCCAACCCCGTGCTGTTCGTGCTTCCGAAAGACTGGAACGGCACGGTGGCGATCTGGGTGACGGGGCGGGGCAAGGCCGGAGTTCCCGAGGCGATGGCGCGAAAGCTCGTCGAGCAGGGAGTTTCCCTGGCCACCATCGACCTGTTTCAGCAAGGAGAGTACCTGCCCGAGGGTACGGCCGAACTCGAACAGCAGCGCAAAGTCAAGAATCCACGGGAAGCGGCGTGCTACACATACGGTTACAACGATGCCGTGGCGGCTCGTCGCGTTCAGGATATTCTGCGGTTCATCGGGTTTGTGAAGACCCACAAGCGAACACCGCGGCAGGTGTGGCTGATCGGGACTCGAGGAGGCGGGCACCTGGCAGCGGCTGCTCGAGCTTTGGCGGCGGATGCCGTCGACCGAACCTGCATCGACACGAGCGGCTTCCGCTTTCTGCAGGTCGATTCGATCCGGCATCCCGATTTCCTGCCCGGTGGCTCTCGGTACGGCGACCTGCCCGGCATGCTGGCTCAGATTGCACCTCACCGACTGTGGATCGCCGGCGAGGGAGATGCTCTGCCGAAGATCGTGCAGCAGGCCTACCAACGATCGGGGGCATCGAACCAACTGACGCTCGAACCCTCACGCGAAAACGTCGACCAGGCGGCCGTGGCCTGGCTGTTGGGTTCGGACTAGATCCGGTCTTGCTTGCGTCGCGGGCGCGACTTGCGCGTACACTCGTGGCACAGACCGTGAATGATCAGACGGTGGCTGGTAACGCGAAAGCGGTGCTTTTGCGCGACGGCGTTGCGCAACTGGATCAGCTCATCGCTCTTGAATTCGATCAGGTTGCGGCAGCGAGTGCAATAGAGATGGTCGTGTTGCGGGTAGCCGTAATCGTGCTCGTAGACCGCTCGGCCATCTAGCTCGAATCGACGCAGTAGGCCGGCGTCGACGAACTCATTGAGTGTCCGGTAGACGGTGGGGCGGCTGACATAGCCTTTATCGCCCTTAGCGGGGAGGCGGGCGATGAGCTGATCGGCGTCGAAATGATCATGCTGAGTGAAGACATATTTCAACAGCGTGCGGCGCTGTTCCGTCTGCCGCATGCCCCGACTTTGCAGATACTCTTCGAATCGCTCTTCGGGGCTGAGTGAGACTTCGACCGATCCGAGCGAAAAATCATCGGGTTGCATAAGGGTGCTCTTGGGTGCCGCGGGGCCGGCGTCTGGGCCGCTCGAGTCACTGTGGTGGCTCCTCCTGCCACTATTGTAGAGTGCGGTGGCACCGTGTGAAATCATGGCCGGCTGACAGCCGGCGGAACAGGCCGCTCCCTGGCCCGGGGCCAATTCGGGTTCCTATCCGCCTCCCGGCTCCTTCAGGCGAGTTCGTCCAGCAGCCGGTCGACGGCCACATCGAGCTTCTGTTCGGTCTCGTAGGTCCCCGCCTCGATCTGAGCCTTGATGTCGGCCACGCGGTCGGCGCGGATCTCGGGCAACTCCCGCACCCGACTGAGAAAATCGGCTTCGTGGGAAATGTCCAACTGGTCTGCCTCCAGGAAATGTGGACGCGAAGGAGTCGCTTGAGCCTGATGCGTCCGGTTGGTGCCTTGGATCGATTGCGGTCCCTGCACAGGACCGGGGCCATTGATCTGCATGATGATACTCCCCATGTCTGGATACCACGAAAACGCTTGCCGATCAAGCAGCCGAAGTGGGAAAACTCGCTTGACCGGTTACCGTGGACTCATTCCGCTGTTTCCACCGAAACTCGGCGTTTTTGGGCCAGCGGAAGACTTGCCGGGCTCGAGCGTCGCAATCCATGTCGGGGAGTGCTGTCCGTCGCAAGAGAAGTCGACTTTGCGAAACGCTGGGCAAGTCACTTCTGTTATCGACGAAAGGCGGTTCCCCGTTGACACATTTCGCTTGGCGGCGCTCTTGCGACGCTGGCGGCATCCCTGCGGCCTGAGAGAGCTCTAGCGAATAGCCGTGGTGAAAACGCCACGAGCGGAACCTGAGAAGATGAGAAGACGCCACGCTGGCGCCGATCTGCCACCTCCTTGCTTCTCCCGTGGCGGGACGGCTTACCGTCACCGCTCGGCCTCCCATGCCTCCTTCATGCCAGCTCGGCAAGTGAATCACAATCGTTACGGATTCTCCTTGATGTAAGTTCGACCGGATCAGCCGGCTTCCGGCGCTTCCCGGTCCCCCTTGTCCCGCATGGCGCTCCGGCGACGCGCGGTCAGCCTGCAAGAGCGGCGGAGTAACTTACCCCGCTGCTCCAGATTCCGCAAGAGCAATCGCAGGGCCCGCAGATTTAACCTGAATTGGGGGCGGCCTGGGCCGGGCTGGACAAAACGGCCCTCGTCCGTCATAAAGAACGATCCCAATCACCAGACAAGTTCCACCGGCCCTGCCGGCCGGTCCGTGATCATACGTTCTCTGCCTGAGGATCCAACTATGCCCAATACCAGTAGTGCCAAGAAACGCCTGCGCCAAAATGAGGTTCGGCGGCTCCGAAATCGGTCTGTCAAATCGTCGCTGCGGACCCAGATGCGGAAAGTGCGGGATTCCATCAAAGTGGGGGATCTGGACAAGGCCGCCGTTGAATTGCGGCTGGCTCAGAAAAAGCTGGATCAAGCCGGCGCCAAGCGGGTGATTCACCCCAACAAGGCGGCCCGCACCAAATCCCGCCTCGTGAAGATGCTCCGTCGAGCTCAGGCCGCGGCGGCCCAATCATGAATTCCTCCCGAACCCCACCGCCTCGCGAGAAGATCCGGCTGCAAAAGGTGCTGGCATCGGCCGGGCTGGGAAGTCGTCGCGCGTGCGAGGTTTTGATTGACGAGGGCCGCGTCGAGGTCAATGGCCGAATCGTGCTCGAACAGGGAGTGCGCGTCGATCCCTACCGGGACACCATCCGCGTGGACGGAGAGACTCTGCGGCCTCCTCGGCGCCGACGATACTATGCCGTCAACAAGCCGGTCGGCGTGGTCTGCACCCATAACGACCCTCAAGGGCGCCGCCGCGTCATCGATCTGGTTCCCGGCGGTGACAAGTTGTTTCCGATCGGCCGGTTGGATCGTTCCAGTGGCGGCCTGATTCTGCTCACCGATGACGGCGATTTCGCCAACGCTCTGGCTCATCCCCGCTACGGCGTGGAGAAGACCTACCGCGTGCGAGTCGCCGGGCGGCCGGCAATGAAGGAATTGTCCAAGCTGGTGCGAGGGATCCATCTGGCGGAAGGATTTGCCAAAGCCGAATCCGTACGGATCAAGCAACGCTACGCCCAGTCGACCGAGTTGGAGATCGTGCTGCGAGAAGGCCGGAATCGAGAGATCCGCCGGATGTTGGCGCGACTGGGACACAAAGTGCAACAGCTTCGGCGAGTGGCCATCGGGCCGTTGCGTCTGGGGAAGGATTTGCCGACCGGGGCCTATCGCGAGTTGACGGCGGACGAAGTTCGCAGTCTTCGGCGCGCCTCGAGCGGCAGCGCTTCCCGCAAGTCGACCTCGCGGAGAAGGAAGAGTCGCTCGGGTCAGCGGTCTGGCAAGGCCGATCGCCCGACACCTCGTGCCGGCTCCCGCTTTCCCGTGGCCGCCCGCCGTTCCGGTCCCGTTCTGAATTTGGTAACCGATGAGGAAAAGCGGTAGCGAGGACGCTCCATTCCTTCCCGATCACGCGGGGTTTTGGCAGGCCGAGATCGTCGAGCAGTGCCGACTCGCACGGGACACCTACCGGATCCGCCTCCACGCTCCGGAATTGGCGGCGCTCATTACCCCCGGCCAGTTCGTGATGCTGCGTTGTCCGGAGCTGCGCGACCCGTTGCTGGGGCGTCCGTTTGCTTTATACGACACGATCGACGACCGGGACGGACGGCCGGCTCACGTCGACATCGTCTATTTGCTCAAAGGCAAACTGACTCACCTGCTGCCCAAACGCTCGGCCGGACAAGAGCTGGAAGTCTGGGGTCCGTTGGGGAACGGCTTCGTTCCGCCGAGTCGCGCCCAGCACGCGGTCTTCGTCGCCGGTGGCATCGGACAGACGCCCTTTGTCGCTTTGGCCAAAGAACTGACGGGGCGCCGCCGGTACGGCCGCCCGCCTCGAGTCGTCTCGCAGGCCACTAAGGTGACGCTCTGCTACGGTGCCCGCTCTGCCGAGTGGCTGGCCGGCCTGCCCGATTTCGAAGCGGCGGGTTGCGACATTCGTATCGCCACCGACGACGGTTCTCGAGGTCACCACGGATGGGTCACCGATCTGCTGGCCGAGTTGCTGGAGACCGCCGATGTCGATTGGGTGGCGACGTGCGGCCCCGAAGTGATGATGGCGACCGTCGCTCGCATGACGGCCCAGCGGAAGGTCGGCTGCCATGTCTCCCTGGAAACTCCCATGGCGTGCGGCATCGGCGCCTGCTTCTCGTGCGTCGTTCCGGTCAAGGAGGAAGAGGGCGGGTGGGACTACAAGCGGACCTGCGTGGAAGGCCCCGTCTTTCCCGCGGAACAGATCGCGTGGGAAGTGTGAAAGGCGGGCTCGCCTCGCTTTATGCCTCTCGGCTGAATCCGCCGGAGGGTGGTAGCAACCGACGAAAGCCGTGATGGAAGATGACCAGCAGGAACAACGCGTTGCGAGGCGGAACGCCCCAGACCGGTAGCGTGACCGGACGAGCCGGCGAGCCGGACGCGAGCGTCGATTCCAATTGCCGGGCCAATCGTTCCATCCAATGGACCGAACGAGGTCATTCCAGCAGATCGTCGAGCCACTCGGTGGGAATGCCGGCTTTGCCAACGGCCGATCCCACGATGCCACCGACGATGGCAGCCGTCGAATCCGTGTCGCCGCCGCATTCGATCACAGAGATAACGGCAGAGCGGAAATCGTGGGGATGTGCGAACCACGCGTGAAGGGCGACAGGCGCAGAATTACGAGTGAAAGCCGAGTTGCGACAAGAAACCGATCGATGCCGCGCGGTGAACGGCAGATATGCAACGGCAACTGCCACCACGCTGCTCGCTGCCGCGACTACGCTCGTCCTCTCCGTCCTATCGGTCCCATCGCGGGCCACCGCAGTTTTCCCATCTTCTCTGTACGCCAGATGGAGTCCGGCGGTAGACTGGGGCAGCATCGATACTGGAGATTCCAACATGATTTGCACGGACCGGTCGCGGAAGAAGTTGATTCGAGTCGGCCTTTTGCTGGCCTCCGCCATCGGCTTGCCCGCTTGCGGGGTGACTCGTCCCAATCTGTTTTCTCCGGGTAATCTCGACACGCAGCGGGCTCGTGCCGTGATGTTCGATCCCTACTCGGATGTCGATATCGGTCCGGAAGTCGTCGGCGGACGCCCCCGCCAGTTCCAACGCCCGTTGCCTCAAGCGGACCGGAACGAACTGGTCCAGCAAACTCGAATGCCGCTGTTTCCGGCGCCGCGCTAGAGGCACCGCCGGAGGGAAAGTGGACCAAGTGGTCGAAGTGAGTGGTGAGGGCGATGGGGCCGATGGGTGGGACGTCGTGCCCACGAGTCGTATTGCCGCTCTTCGTCCTACCGCGTCATCAGGTACTTCAACAGTTCGATCCGCTGTCGATCGTTGAGCCGATCGAGTAGACCCTCGGGCATCAGTGAATTCTCGGAGGTTTTCGTTTCTTCGATTTCGTCTTTCCGGATCGTCTCCGTGCCAGTCGCCGTGCGAACGGTGATGCTCGAGGCCGTCGCGCTTTCGGGAAGCCCGTTGATCACTCGGCCGTCGGCCAAGCGATAGAGTACCGACAGGTAATCCTTGCCGATCACCGCGTTGGGATCGATGACGTTTTCGACGATATAGCGGATTCCTTTTTGGCGGACACCGGAGATGGCGGGTGCTACGGCCGTTGCCGGTGCCGGCGGTTCATGGCAGGAGGCACAATGTTTGTCAAACAGCTTCTTCCCTTCCGCCGCACTGAACGCCCAGAGCGGTGCCTGCTGGAAGCGGGACACCAATGCCGCAATGTCCTTTTCCTTTTCCGCCGAACTCCTCTTGTTGAGAACTCCCCATTCGCGCCGCAGCCGCTTTTGCAACGTGTCATCATCGAGCGTTGTCATTTGCCGGACGAAATAGGCGCCGAGCATCTTCTTGGAAACACTCCCTTGTTCGATGCGATCGAGCAGCCGATGGGCCCAGGCCGAGCGGCTGCAAAGAACCTGCAGGGCCCGGTCCTGCAGCGTCGATGGCCATTGCGGCAGCCGTTCGAGCAGGGCGTCGGCCACTTCGAGTCGATCATAGCGAGCCAGCAACGGAACCACGCGCACGGCGAGACGAGGGCGATCGAGCGATTGCAGGAAGAGGGAAACATTTGCCGGTGAGGCATCCGCGGAAAGAACGTCGATGGCGCGAAGCCGTTGTTGGGTCGACGCATTCCGCGAGGACAAGACGCTTCGCATTCGCTGATAGAGCATCGGATCACTCAGGGCTCTTCCGATCGTCTCCGCCGCCGCGCGAATGCGCGGATCGGCATCTTCGTACAGGGCTCCGCTTGCCCCATACCAGGCGTCGGGCCCCTCGACACCTCGCATATCGGCCGTGGCCAACGCGACGAGTTCCAATAATCTCCGTCGTGGTGCTCCCGACAGGCCAAGCGCCTGCTCGATCAAGGCGCGGCGAGCGGCGGCGTCCGTTTCGGCCGCATACCATTCGATGTAGTCCCGTAACGGTCCCGGCGATCTGGCCCTTGCCAGGTCAAGCGCTCGAGGCAGTTGGCCGTCCATCTGCTGAGCCAATCCGTACCACAGCAACTGCACGAGCGGTCGATCATTCTCGTCGATTCGAGCCGCCAGTTGTTCGATCAGATTCCAGGCGAGAGCAGGGGGGAGATTCGAGAGCAGCGAGGCGACGCGCCGCTGTACCCACGGATCGGATTCCTGGGAGATCAGTTGCTGCAACAGTCGGCCACACTCCTGCGACGCGAGGTTCTCCGCGGCCAACGTGGCGGCCCAGCCGCGCACGAAGGGACTTGGGTCCTGCGCGGCCGTATGCAGCGCCGGTGCATCGAGTCGTCCCGCAGCATGGAGTGCCCACAAGGCGCGCAGTCGGATGCGGGGCTCGTTCTTGCCCGACAGTCTTCCCAAGAGCCAACGGACGGCATCCTCGCGAATCGACTCGCCTCTGGCAACTCGTTCTGCCAAGACCCGTCGCGCTGTTCGAACGTGCCAGTCATTCGGATGAAGGATGGCTCGTGCCAGTTGCTCATCGTCGGCCGCATCGTAGTCGACGGCGACCGGCCGGTAGGTGGCAACGTACTGCATGCGGTAGAGGCGGCCGTTGGAACGGTCCCACAGCCGAGCGTTGGGATTGTGGCAGTGGCGGCGATCACTCCAGTCGGTCATGTAGACGGCGCCGTCGGGACCGACCTTCAGATCCACGGCGACATAGGTCGGATGGTCGCAAAGAAAGACGTCTCTGCCCGCATGCACGGTCTGATAAACACTGTCCCGGCGCAGGTTGATCATGTGATTGATCTGATGACCGTGCAGATTGTGGGTAAACAAGTGATTCCGGTACGATGGCGGCCAGTTGTCGCCGAGATAGATCATGGTTCCCACATGAGCATGTCCGCCGTAGACGGCTCGAGTTCCCGGGCCGCCGGCTCCTCCTTCGCCGTGCCCGTAGCGCGCCGATGCCAACAGATAGTTTCTCATCCAAGGGCGCTCGGGAGCCGCGCGTTTGGAAATGAAGGGTGCATAGCCGCCGTTGACCTGATTCCAGTAGTGGCCGCCCTGCACGATATGTGTTGTCGCGCCGCCACCCCAGCGACTGCGGCACTGCGTCATCAGCCATTCGCCGACGTCGTCGTAGTCGAGTCCCCATTGGTTGCTGCCGCCGTGGGCGAAGACTTCGAATACATGCCGTGTCGGATGGTACCGCCATACGCCTGCGGCCAGAGCGACTCGCTGGTCGGGAGGCGTGCCCGGTCGGCCGATGCGTGAGAGATTGAACACGCCGTGATTGCCGTAGAGCCAGCCATCGGGTCCCCAGATGAAATTGTTGAGAGTCTCGTGCGTGTCGGCGTAGCCGAAGCCGTCGAGCAGCACTTGAGGCGGTCCGTCGGGCCGGTCGTCGCGATCGGCGTCGGGTATGAACAACAGTTGAGGCGCCGCACCGATCCACACGCCGCCGTATCCCACTTCCAGACCGCTGACCAGATTGAGCCCCTCGATGAACACCTTGCGAGTCTCGAATCGACCGTCGCCGTCGGCGTCCGCCAAGATCACGATCCGGTCCAGCCCTTTGCCGACCGGTTGCTTTTGCGGATAGGAGTGGGCTTCGGCGACCCAGATTCGGCCCTTCGCATCAAACGTGAAGGCGATCGGTTGATGGATGCGAGGTTCCGCGGCGATGACGTCGACCGAAAAGCCCTCGGGTACGTACATCGAATCGAGTACTTGTTGGACCGCCGATTCCGGGGGCGGAGTTGGACGGGATTCGGAGAGCGGTCGCAAGTGCTGGAGGATCGGGTTGAAGGTCGAGCGTTCTCGCTGAGCCGGAATGGGAAATGAGGGGCGCTCGCGATGCAAGCGGAAATCGTCGAAGTTGAGGTGGCCCCAGGCGCCGGAACTCTCGTCGACCAACCGGACCGCCATCTGTTTCCCTTGGATCTTGCCGAGGTCGACGACCACTCGCTCCATCTGTTCTCGCTTGCGGCCGCCGGTGGTGAACCAGGTCTTTGCAGGGGCATGCTCCGTGTCTCGCACCAATAGTTCGACGCGAACGTCCGGTGCGGGACCCCCGGCTACCAGGAAACTGGCATACGGCCGGTCGATGCGAAACCACTTGGAAGTCAATGTCCCTTTGGGGCCATCTCGCGACAGTTCATACCCGCCGATGAAGTACCGGCCGGCCTTGCCACTGCTTTGGCCGGGCCAGCGGCGGGCGATGGCGTCTTTGGCCACCGGTTGTCCTTGGAAGGCATCGCCCGCAGCGGTCCAGTCGTCGAGCGTACCTCTTTCGAACCCGAGATTGAGCCGTCGTCCCGAATCATCGACCGGCCATTCGCCCGGGACAGCGCCGGTCGGTTGCGAGGATCGCCGAATTCGGAATTCACCCAAGCGCGTGTCATCCGGCGCGAGCGGTTCGAGCCGGATCTGTCGGAATTCGACCCGTGTGTGCGGGCCCGAGTGCAGTTGGAGTGCCAGCATCCCGGACAGGTCCGCGGCGTTCTGCTGGCGATCGAGGAGTTCGCTGAACAGCGTGCCGTTGATGTAGACGCGAACGTGAGCTCCTTTGGCCACGATCCGGTAGTCGTTCCAGTCTCCCCGTCGAAACAAGACTCGGTACATGGCGGCCGGGGCGAACACTTCGGTTCGGCGCTGACCCTGGCGGCCAATGGCCACGCGAGTGCCTCGCTCCACCAACAGGGCCCGGCCATGTTCGTCGTAGATCCGCCCCAACCAGACCGCTCCTTGATCCAAATCGGCCTGGTACCCGGAGACGTGATGGATGTTGTCCACCTGGCAGCGAAACTGGATTCCCGAATTGGCGGAAGGAGCGCCCGTCAGTTTGACCTGCAGTTTGAGGTCGAAGTCCGCGAGCTTGCCGGCTCGCCAGACCAGCCAGGTGTTGCGCCGCAGCCGAGTCCCTTCCGGGATTTCGCCGACGATGGCGCCGTTCTCGACGCGCCAATAACGTGGGTCACCCTCCCAGCCTTGCAGTGTCTTTCCGTCGAAGAGGGAGATCGGCTGGTGATGTTGTTGGGCCGCCAGCCACGGCGACGCGGCAGCGCAGACGAGGCAGGTCCAAAAAACGGTGCTCGTTTTGTGCATCGAGATTCTTCCGGTCAGAAGTGGCACGGCAGTTCGAATGAACATCGTCTCCCGATCGTTCCCGGAACTTGTGGCGGGGCGTTCGTGGACGACCATTGTAGCACGGCGGCCATCACGTCGCGGGGCGCAGCTAGGAAGAGGCGAGCTGGCAGGCCGATGATCAGTTGGGATCGGGCTTCTTCAAGTTTTCTTGAAGATACTGAGCTCGTTCGATGTTGCGGTCGGCGGATTCCAGGAGTGTGCCGCGCAGCTTCTGCAAGTGTGCCGGCTGAGTGTGAATGAACAGCTTGTTGATGGTAGGGATTTCGATGTCTTCGATCAGCCCCAGATTCACTCCCATGCGCACGCTGGAGAGCAGATGCATGGTCTCTTCGCTGCTGATGGTATGAGCCGTCGAGAGGATGCCGTAGGCTCGGCTGATGCGGTCGTGCAGTTCGCGCTGACTGTCTCGTACCAGTGCGTCGCGCGAACGCCGCTCGTACTCGATGATGGCGGGCACCACTTGGCGCACCTGTTCCAGCAGTTCATGTTCGCTGCGTCCCAGCGTGATCTGATTGCTGATCTGGTAAAAGTCGCCCATGGCGGACGACCCTTCCCCGTACAGGCCCCGAACCGCCAGATTGATCTTTTGCAGACTACGAAAGAGCCGGTCGATCTGGCGAACCATCACCAGCGCCGGCAGGTGGAGCATGACGCTGACGCGCATGCCCGTTCCGACATTGGTAGGGCAGGCGGTGAGGTAGCCGAGTTCTTCGTGGAAGGCGTAGCACAACCGTTCTTCCAGTTCGTCGTCGATCTGGTTGATATGCTGCCAGGCTTCGTCCAGATCGAGTCCGCTGTGCATGACTTGAATGCGCAGATGGTCTTCTTCATTGACCATCACGCCGAATTGTTCTCGAGAATCGACGGCGACGGCTCGCGGTCCGGTTCCTTCGGAGAGTTCCCGGCTGATGAGCTGCCGTTCCACCAGGAACTGGCGATCAAGCGTATCCAGTTCATCCACGCGAAAGTAGCTTGCGCCTTCCATGGACGGAGCGGCGACGATGGCCGAATGGACCAGTTGCTCAATTTGTTCGCGGTCCGAGTCGGGGCAGCGGCGCACGAAGGGATAGTCGGCCAGATTGCGCGCCAAGCGAATCCGGCTGCTGATCACGATGTCCGACTCCGGACCACCGCCTCGCAACCACTCGCCGCAACGTCCTGCCAGTTCCTCAAGGTTCACGGCCGTTCCTCACCACTTTGGCCCTGTTCCCGCTTGGTTCCCTCGAGCGCTCGGATACGATCGCGCAGTTCGGATGCTTCCTCGTAGGCTTCGCGCTCGACCGCAGCTTGCAGTTCTCGTCGGAGTCGAATCAGCATGGCACGGTCGCCCGTGCTGCCGGTGTGTTTCTTCGGCCGCTTGCCGACATGGCGCGAATCCCCATGGATGCTGACGAGCAAAGGCTCGAGCTCTTCCGCGAACGCGACGTAGTCGTGTGGACATCCGAGCCGTCCCTGTTGGCGGAATTCGTAGAAGGTGATGCCGCAAATCGGGCAGGCGTGTTCGTCCAGCCTCGCCAGTTCCTCGCCAGTCTGGCTGATTTGGAAATGTTGAGCCAGAGCACCGCCGAAACTGGATTGCGGTTGCGGCTGAGACGCCGACTCCGCCTGTACCAGATACTCGGCGGCATGTTCCTGGCAAAGGTGCAGTTCGAGAACGCCGTTATCCGTCAACTCGGTAATATGAAACGTAGCCGGTCGGCTACACTGTTGGCATTTCATGATGGGATCCGTTGGTTCGTGACGGGGCGATCCGACGACCGTTGTCCGCCTGGAACCGGATGTTGCGGCCAGTGGCCTTCACGGAAGGCCAGCCCCAGCGCCATGATAGGGGAGGCAATGGGGTTTGTCGGCCCGGTCTCCGTATCGACCCCCCGGCCCTTCCGTGAGTGTGCGATGTAAGGCCCTAATTGAAAAAGACTTACGATAGCGAACGAATTCTAGCAGCCGGCCATGGGCTGTCAAGCCGAACCGGTCCATGGGCGCCGGCCGTCTTCCCCATCTCGTCGAGGGCTCTACGATGAGCGGGATACAGTGGCGAAGCGGTTTGGACTACCCGCACGAACGCCGCCGTATTGCCGTGTCCCCCTATCGTCGAGAATTCCCGCGCGCTGGGTTACCATCTGCATTCGATCTGCCTGCCGATGACCGTTCATGCCCCCACCTTTTCCCCGTTTCAGCGGCTGGCCGGCCAGTACGATCTGGTTCCCGTCTACCGTTGCCTGACCAGCGACACGCTGACTCCGGTTTCCGCTTTTCGCAAACTCGATACCGGGGGCACCGCATGTCTGTTCGAAAGTGTGATAGGAGGCGAACGCGTCGGCAGATACAGCTTTCTGGCCGTAGAGCCGTATGCCGTCTTCTCGGCGAAAGACACGACCGTGACGATCCGACGCTCCGACGGTGTGGCCGAGTTCCAGTCGAACGATCCGCTGGACGAACTGGAAAAGTTGGTTCGGCGGCGAGCCGCCTTGCTCAGCGAACTCCCACCCTTCATCGGCGGTGCGGTTGGCTACGCGGGGTATGATGTCGTGCGATATAGCGAGAATCTGCCTCATCCGCCGGCCGACGATCGAGGTCTTCCGGACGTCTCCTTCGCCTTGTACGACCAGATGGTCGTGTTCGATCACGTGCAGAAGACGCTCTATGTGATCGTACTCGCGGACACATCAGGCTCGGATGATCTCGAACAGACTTATGGAACAGCTTGCCGTCGGGTCGATCGGATCGCCGATCGATTGCGTTCGGCCGATTCGGCACTCGACATCCATGACGTTCCGTCGGAATCGGAGCGAGCCGATGAGCCGGCCTTCCAATCCAATTTCGACCGGGAGTCGTTTCTCCGGGCCGTCGAGAAGTCGGTCGAGTACATCCGCGCGGGAGACATCTTTCAAGTTGTCTTGAGTCAGCGGCTGTCCGTGGAGACGGGAATCGATCCGTTCGAAGTCTACCGCAGCCTGCGGATCGTCAATCCCAGCCCGTTCATGTTTTTCGTTCGCACCGATCAGACCACGCTGGTGGGCAGCTCTCCGGAAATCATGTGCCGAGTCATTCAGGGTGAAGTGACGGTGCGCCCGCTTGCGGGGACTCGAGCTCGCGGCGGAACGGTAGCCGAGGACGAGCGATTGGAAGCCGAATTGCTGTCGGACCCGAAGGAACGGGCCGAGCATGTGATGCTGGTCGACTTGGGACGCAACGACGTGGGACGGGTGGCCGAGTACGGCAGCGTGGAACTCTCCGACGTGATGGTGGTGGAGCGCTACAGCCATGTCATGCACATTACATCTCATGTGACGGGACGCCTGCGAGAGGGACTCACGGCGTTCGACGCTCTGCGAGCTTGTTTGCCGGCGGGCACGGTTTCCGGTGCTCCCAAGGTCCGCGCCATGCAGATCATCGACGAACTCGAGCCTACCCGCAGAGGACCTTACGCGGGAGCCGTCGGGTACTTCGATTTCCGCGGGAACATGGACA
>JALSIV010000146.1 GCA_026989685.1 Pirellulaceae bacterium
CCACCAAACGCACCACTTGGCGCAGTCGACTGCGGCGAGCCGGTACCGACGTGCCCACTTGCTCCACGAACTGCGTTACCTCTTTGGCCAGTGTCACGCCGTCGCACGGATGGGTGGCCAGCAGCCGATCGAGATTTTGCAGGAATTCGGTCCACGCCGGGTCGGCGAGTTCGCGAGCCACATCGAGGCTGCCCGCGCTGAGTGCCGCCAGGCGGTCGGCATCCTCCGGCGTGGAGGCGAGTCCTTGCGAGAGCACGAGTCGGCCGAGTATGCGTGTGTCCAGGGGCGCACAGAACAGCGTTTGGCACCGGCTGCGAATCGTGGGGAGCTGCTGCTGAAGATTGTGGCTGATCAGAAACAGAACCGAACCGGGCGGCGGTTCCTCGAGCGTTTTCAGCAGGGCGTTGGCCCCCTCCTCGGCCATCAAATCGGCGTCCTCGATAATGGCGACCTTGCGACTCGACACGACGGGGGCGAGGCTGATCCAGAAACAGAGCCCTTCGCGCGAACGGTGCTCGCGGTCCCCGATCAGCAGTTCCAGAGGCAGGACTCGCTTGTCTTCCGGGCAGGCGACGACCTGGAAGTCGGGATGCGAGCCGGCCATGAACTGCCGGCACGACTCGCAATGTCCGCAAGGTTCGAAAGCGGGCGACTGGTTGTGACAGAGTAGTGTCTGTGCGACGCGATGCGCGAGTGAGCGTTTGCCGATGCCCGAAGGTCCGACCAGCAGGTAGGCGTTGCCCAGCCGCCCCGAGCGGAACGCCGTGCGCAGCTTGGCGATGGTCTCCTCGTGCCCTTCGATCCCCTGCCAACTCATTGCGGCATGCCTTTTTCTCGATCCGCCTCGATGATTCGCATCGCGGCCTGCCTGACCGACCGCGCCACGGTCTCTTCGTCTCCCGACGCATCGATGACGACCACGCGCTGCGGGTCGATCTCGGCCTCGGCGAGGAACCCGTCGCGCACGGCTCGGAGATACTCCAGGCCCCGGGCTTCGATGCGGTCGGCAGGCCGGTGACGGCGCCGAGCCGCTTCGGCTGCGTCCATGTCGAGTAGGAAAACCAGGTCGGGCAGGCAGGTGCCGGTGGCGAACAGCCCGACCGGGCGAGTGGCCTCGACGTCCAGTCCTCGAGCGTATACCTGATAGGCGAGCGTGGAAAGATGGAACCGGTCTGAGACGACCACCTGCCCGGCGTTGAGCGCCGGGGCGATCACCTCGTGGACCAGTTGAGCGCGGGACGCCAGATAGAGCAGCATTTCGGCTCGCGGCGCAATGGGAGTCTCCTGGGTATGCAGCAGCAAGTCTCGCAGTTTTTCTCCCAAAGCCGTCCCACCGGGATCCTGGCACGTTACCACATCGCGACCGAGCGACTGGAGCCACGCTACGAATCGGACACGTTGCGTGGTCTTTCCGACACCATCGATTCCCTCGAATGCAAAGAACCGTCCGCGAGTCGGCATGAAACAACGCTTTCGCTGGGAGAGAACGGAAAATCATTCACCATGGACCTGCCCGGCGCGGGCTCCGCTGCCGAGGTGACGGTTGGAGACGCCAGACTGTAGGGATAGTAGTGCCCGGGAAAAGCCGTGGCAAGTTGAGTGGACGCGCGGTTGTCCGCCGAGTCGACTGGCCGGTTGCCCAGCGGCGATCACCGACCTGGACGTGGAGCCGGGCTGCATTAGAATAATCGGCATGGGCCGGTAGCTCAGTTGGTTAGAGCAGGGCACTCATAATGCCTTGGTCGCGGGTTCGAGTCCTGCCCGGCCTATCTTTACCTCTTTGCAGGGGATGGCATCCGACGACAAACCACTGTTCCTAACGCGGGCTTCGTCCGCAACTCAAGAAGGAAACGCAGAGGACGCGGAGGACGCAGAGAAAAACTCTGAGTAGAAACGATCAGACATCCAACACACTCTTATCTCCTCGGCGTCCTCCGCGTTTCAACGAAGATGCGCACACGGCGCGTAGAATTCAAGAAGCAAGACTCGAATCCGAGCTTACCGATTTTCGGGAACTCCAGCTCGAGATGCGGGCCGACCTTTTGCCTGCCATACCACGGTCCCGTGCCTGTTCCCGGTCACCGACACTCTCCGCGCTCGTGCAACGGATCACTGCAGAATGCCGTCCAGATGTTCGATGCCTGAGCAAGTTTTCGTTCGGAAAACTGGCCGGTGGCCAGGAAATGGCGCAACTGCCTTTTGGTTCGCGGCAGACCCGCCATATCTGCTGCACTGCGCCGCCACGGATGCTGTCTTCGAATCTCGCGGAAAACGGCTTCCGGCGACTCGCCCAAGTGCTCGTCGACGATCCGGCCGATGACGTCGCCGTGCATGCTGCGACGCGTGCGCCAACATCCACTGGGGACGATGTCCCCGTCACTGGCCATGTAAATGTACGTCCAGGCCCGGCGAACTCTCCCGTCGCCGACATGGACTTCGGTCAAACGACGCTCGAAGAGGGAGTTCGGGGCGCCGTAGCCGACGAAGCAGAACCGACGGTCCAGTTGTTGTACGGCCGCGCGGAAGTTGTTCACTCGAAAGAAGTCGCCGTGGACTTCGGTTTCTCCGTCGAGGCAGCCGATCATGGCGGCATTCTCACCGAGATCCACCAGTCGGCCCCGCACGTCGGCCAGGAGAGCACACGAGACGCCGTGCGACCGCAACACTCCGAATCCATTCTCGCCCCGCATCAGGTCGCCACAGCAGAATAAAGCGTTCTCGAACAGTCTCGCCGGTTTCCCTGCCGCGGCGAGATCCAGAGCGGTCGTATCGAGATCGAATTCCTCGAGGCCCTGTCGCACGACCTGCACGTATTCCTCGCTCGGCTCGAAATACGGCGCAGGAGACGCCGTCGGACAGATATAGGTGAAGGCCGGCGTGGCGCCACCCCAGTCATCTAACACGATTACCTCGCGACGTTCATACGCCCCGCATTTCACGCCCTCTTTCCGGTCCAGAGCGTCTCGGATTCGCAGGTCGGTGAATTCGAACAGCACTCCTTCGACGGCATTCCCGGGGCTGGGAACCAGGTTGAGCGCTCCGCCGTTCCACCGTTGCGATCGGCGAGAGAAGCTGAGTTCATAGTCGGGCAGCACGGCAGCCGTCACTTCTGCGAGCGGCCGGAGGCCACTGCCGTCGAACCCGTGTTCGTGGCACCAGGAATTCCAGTGGTCCTGATTCAGATTCGAGCCGTAGGCGAAGTACTTCATCGTCATTTGCAAGACTCCTGTGATCGAAAGGGACGTGGTACGGAGGTCTTCCACGTCTCCATCATCGCACTCGGAGCGTGACAGCAGCGTGACAAATACGGCTCGCGGAGGTAGCGGCAGTCAGGACCAGCGAACGGCCTCCAGCTCCAAGATCCCGTAGATGGGAACCGGCAACTGGAGGCGATTGTCTCGAAATGGGTCGAGGCTGTCGTCGTTCAGGATACGGCACAGGTCCAGTTTGGCCCGGCGTTTTACCTGACGAAACCAATCCGCGCGGAGGCTGAGGTCGTTCGCCTCTTCTCGAGGTGGCGTGCCGGGACTCTGAAGCAAATGGGCGATCCAACGCAGCGTGTTCTCGCCCACGTTCGTCCAGGTGGCGTCCGCCCCTTTTTTCCATTCGCTCCTTCCAGAGTCGAAACGGAAGGCAATCGACTGCGGGTTGACCTCTAACAGGGAGGCCAGTTCGTTTTCGGCAAATGCCCGGCTGTACCGGACCATGGCCGTCTTCGGATCCTGGGAAAGCAATACCCATCCGCCTTGAATGTTGGGCAGCCCCGGATCCCGCGGTCCTCTGGTTCCAAGACCCAACAGCCGTTCGTATGGCAGATCGAACCCGAATGCTGCCAACTCGACGAGATTGAAGTTGCTTGTCTGGATTTGAAAGCGGTCGCTGGTCTCGCGGTCCACGCGTCCGGGGAAGGTTTGTGCGTCAATTGCATCGTTGTAGGCTCTTTCCATCTGCGTGCGATACCGGCTGCTGTGATCGGGACACATTTGCGACAAGCGGTGCAGAACGGTGATCCGATAGACTTGAGGCAGTGGCCCGAGTAGACGTGTGCCGTGCTGCGACGCGGTTTCGAACAGCGCATTGATTCTCTGCAAGTCTTCCAGCGATTTCTTACTCTCCCGCAGGAGCAACTGAGCCAGCCGATACGCGGCAAGCTGAGGCCAGGGAGCATGCAATCCTTGAGCAAGCGAGTAAGCTTGTTCGGCCAAGTCCAGCGCGGCATCGTAGGCGGCTCGCTGGACTTTGATTTCTGCCGTTTTCTTCAGCAACTCGACTACTTCGCGTCTCGTATTCGCACACGTCGACATGAGGATCTCACTGTGAATCAAGAACCTGGACGACAACCGTTGCCTTTGCAACGAGGGCATCCGGCACCGCGACCGATCGTTCCATCTTAGCTCATCCAGCATCGGCGAGCGGGGACTCCGCGCGGGTTACCGCCGATCGCACCGGGTGATGGCAACGCGTTTTCCATCCAGCCAACGGTCATACCACTTGCACGGCCGTCGTTCACATCGTACCGTCAAGACGAACAGGCCCTTGATCGTCCCCATTCCGACGAGTCAACGATGAACGCATCTTCTCGCTCGTTGCAGCAGCTTGAATTCGTGGCCTTCGATCTGGAAACGACCGGCTTGCATCCGGTCAGTTGCCGGATCGTCGAGATCGGAGCGATTCGGTTTCGCGGCGATGGCACGGTTCTGGGCGAGTTCCAGCAATTGCTCGATCCCGGCCGTCCGATTCCTCCGTCGGCCGCCCGTATCCACGGGATCACCGATGAGGCGGTGGCGGGGCAGCCAACGATCCGCGACGTGCTGCCTCGCTTCGCCGAGTTCATCGGCGGAGGTCCCGCCATCCTGCTGGCTCACAATGCCGCCTTCGATGTCGGATTCCTTTCGGTCGAGTGCAGCCGGCAGAAACATGCTCCGCCCGAACATAAGGTGATCGATACCTGCGGCCTGGCGCGCCGCCGGCTCAGGTTGGGCAATTACAGGCTCGAGACACTGGGGCGCCATTACGGTGTGATCGAGATCGAAGAACACCGAGCCCTCAGCGACGCCGTGCTGCTGAAGGACGTTTTCCTTAGGCTGATTCGGGAGCGACCGGCGATCCGTTCCGAGGACCGGTTGTGGGAACATTCTCCGGTTTTGTCATTCCAGGATCTGGGAGCCATCTTGGACGATCCGCCGCCCGGATTCGAAGAACTGTGGGAAGCCATTGCGGACGAGCGGCCGGTCGAGATGACCTACATGGGAGGCAGCACGCCCGGGGCGACTCGCGCAGTGACGCCGCTCGGCGTGATCCAAACGCGTGGACAACTCTATCTGACGGCGATATGTCACCAGAGCGATCGCGAGAAGACGTTTCGATTGGATCGTATCGCGGCCTATCGAAAAATGTCGTGAAGGGGAGGGGCGAGGAGAAAATCGGGCATGAGCGGCGGTGCTGCGGAGATTTCGGTACGGTCACTCCGCCGGCGGTGGAAGCCCCACAAGGAGCGGCTTTCCCAGCAAGGCGAGGAGAAGCAGAACACGGCCATTCGTTTCCACCGGGCCTGTAGTTGGCTGGGGCAGGTCGAGGCGAACGAGCACGCCGAGTCGGACGACTTGTCACTGATCAGTCTCTGGATCGCCTTCAACTCGCTGTATGGCCGGTGGGATCCGAAGCGTCGCGAACCACGGCCGGATCGCGATTGCTGGCGGAAATTCGTCGACGCCATCCTGGAGCTAGACGCGACGGGCTACATGAGTTCGATGTTGATCGACAACAAACGGCTCGTGCTCTCCTTGCTGGATGACGAGTTCCTCAGCGGATTCTTCTGGCAGGAGCCGTCGCAGCGCCGAGCGGGGCAGGCGAGGAAGGCCAAACGCCGGGCTCAGGCATGGTATGTGGAACAGCGGTGGGTGAAGATCCTCGATGAAGTTCTTGAGCGAGTCTACTTGATGCGCTGCCAGCTCGTGCATGGCGCGGCAACGTACCGCGGGAAGCTCAACCGCACATCGCTACGACGGTGCATCCTGTTGATGAAGAAGCTCGTGCCGGCCTTTTTGGAGGTCTGGATCGACCATGGCGCCGACCACGACTGGGGCCCGATGTGCTATCCGCCGATCGGGAAGTAACGGTTGCCCGTGTTCTCCCTACTCCAGCCTGTTGACAGAAGCTGATTCAGACTGCAAAGTTGGAACGCTGAATCAGCCGACAGTTGATGGACGGTGCTTGAATCCACGGCGGGATCGGACACGGATTCCGGGCGCGGCGGCCGGCGATCGATCACCGTAAGGGGTCGCAAGGGTTGGCGACGGACTATGGATGATTCGCCTGTGAGGGCAGCAGGGCAGATTCTTGGGCGTGAGTTCCCTTCCCCGCAACGACTGGCGAGAGCCGTCTGGGGGCGCTGAAAACGGCGGCTTGATGGCGAAAGGTGAGCGGTGAAGCTGTCACAACCAATTACGGGAATGCGGCGTCCTGCTCATGGGCTTTGTGTCAATAGTCTCGTCCTCTCAGGACGTGGACACCATCACGATGAGCAAGACGTCGTTCAAACCGTCACCCGAGCAGAAGCGCGTGATCGCTCACCGCGACGGTCATCTCCAAGTCATCGCCTGTGCCGGTTGGGGAAAATAGAAGCCATTTCGCGTCGTGTCGCCGCGTGGTTCCTGGACGGCGACTACGACGGCCGCACCTTCTGCATCACCCAGTCCTTCTTTCCGGATCGCTCGGTCTGGGACAAGCTCAAGCGTGCCCCGGGGCGGCAAGAACGGTGTGATCGACGACGATGCCTTCGAGGCTCTTTCCGGCACCGAGTCGCTCCCCCGGCGACGTGCGGATGTCCTGATGCTCGATGAACATTTCCGCAGCCATCCCCAGATCATTGGTTTCTCGAATCGACACATTTACTTGCAGCGACTCGAACTCAAGAAGGATCCGAGTTGGGGCCAGAGCCTCCCGGTGGGCAGCGGCTTCCACGTGCGGCCGGTTCGCGGAACGGCACGCCGAGGCGACAATGGACGTAGTTGGCAGAATGAGGAAGAAGCCGCAGCCGTGATCGAACTGATACAACAGCTTCGCAAGCGCGACAGCAGATCGTTGAGCCTCGGTGTGGTAACACCCTTCGCAGCTCAGAAAGACAACCTTCGCGAAAAACTCGAGGGATTTCGACTCGCTTCCGACGTCCTGGTGGACACCGCTTCCGGGTTCCAGGGAGACGAACGAGACGTGATCATCTTCAGCCCCGTCATCGCAAAGGGAATCACGTCGCCGGCAAGCCGGTGGGTCGAATCGCCACCCAATCTCATCAACGTCGCCATCACGCGGGCCCGCGAAGCACTGTTCGTGGTGGGCGATATCGACTATTGCCTCCAACAGGAAGGTATCCTGCGAAAGTTGGCTCTGTATTGCAACGACATCGAGTTGCTCCGAAAGACAAGCGATGCGGAGCTGGAGCTGTTCAGTTGGATGGTCGTCAAAGGATGGGATCCCAAAGTGCATCCGCGCGTGGGCGACTTGGAAGTGGATTTCATTCTCGATTCCAGCAATGGCGACCGCCTTGCGATCGAAGTGGATGGGCGGCAACACACAAACACGATCGAGCAGGACAAGGCACGCGACGCATATCTCCAGGGGCAAGGATATGTCGTCATGCGCATTCCCGCTCGAGAGGTGCTGGAGACGCCCTTCGAAGTCGTCCACCGGATCGCTCAGATCGTCTCGCGAAGTTTTCAAGCGGCTGGTGGTCGAGGGCAAGGCGATGAGTTTCTTGCCGAGGCCGGACGGCGACGAGGACGAGAGCGAGGGCAGTGACGAGTGGCGGTTGTTCCAACCCGACGACGACGGGACCAATGAGGTTGCCGAGCGCCATACCGACGACAAATTGCAGACCCTGCTCAGCTCGGAGCAACTTCAAAAAAAGCTGCTGAAACTGTACTACGACGCCCGCACATTCGAGGAGGAGCAGGGCGTCAATATCCTCTACCTGGTTCTCGGATTCCTGAAATGGTACGAAGATGCCAACTCCGACCGGGAGCGATTCGCGCCTCTGCTGCTGATCCCGGTCAAGCTGGATCGAACCAGTGCAGATCCCGTTTCCGGATCCGCTACAGCGACGACGATATCGCCACCAATCTTTCCTTGCAGGCGCGCATCAAGAGCGACTTCGGGATCGATCTGCCCGACGTGCCAGAGATCGACGAGCTGGATCCCGCCGACTACTTTCGCGCTGTTGCCGAGGCGGTCGCCGAACAGCCCCGCTGGGAGGTGCTTCCCAACGACATGGTGCTGTGGTTCTTCTCCTTTGCCAAATTCCTGATGTACCGCGACCTCGATACGTCGAATTGGCCCGAAGAGTCGCCTCTGGAGGAACAGCCGCTGATCCGATCCTTGCTGGGCAGCGGATTTGGTCACGATCCGCCTCTGTGCGGCGACTCCGAGAAGATCGATCGCGTGTTGAAGCCGCAAGATACGGTGCATGTGTTGGATGCGGATAGTTCGCAGGCTCTGGTGATCGAAGAGGTGCGGCGAGGGCGCAATCTGGTGATTCAGGGGCCTCCCGGAACCGGCAAGTCGCAGACGATCGCCAACTTGATCGCGGCGGCCGTCAAATCCGGCAAGACTGTGTTGTTCGTTGCGGAGAAGATGGCCGCGTTGGAAGTGGTTGAACGAAGATTGAGGAACATCGGCCTGGAAGACATGTGCCTCGAACTTCACAGCAACAAGGCCAACAAGCGGGCCGTCCTTCAGGACCTCGAGCGGACGCTGAAGCTGGCGAAGCCGCATTTGGAAGATGTGGCGGCGCACTGCCAGGCGTTGACGCGATGTCGCGACCAGATTACCGGCTACTTGGACGTGATCCATGCGCCGATCCAGCCGTGCGGGCGGACACCGTACCAGGTCGTCGGGGAGTTGGTGCGGTTGCGAGCTGCCGGGACGCGCCCACCGGAGTTCACGCTCGAGGCTCCCCTGACATGGACCAGCGCCGATTATCGGTCGCGTCGAAATACGCTTGGCGAACTGGTCAAGCGAGTCGAAGAGATCGGTACACCGAAGTCGAGTCCCTGGTACGGTGTCGGATTGGAAGTCGTTCTTCCCACCGACGCCGACCGAATCCTATCGAAGTTGCAACTGCTCGTCGGCCGCTTGGAGAAACTCGAAGACGCCGGTCACCGACTCGCTTCACAGCTCGCCATCGATGCACCGCTGGACCTGAAAGGCGTGTCGTCAATTGCGCGTCTGGCGCAGCGTCTGGCGTCGGCGCCTCCCATGGACCGCGGCAGCATGGGACACCCTGTGTGGGGCACGCAACGATCGCAGATCGATGCACTGATTGCGAAAGGGCAGCGGTATCACGAAGGACGGTCCGCGCTGGAGGGTCTTGTCACCGATGAAGCCTGGGATACCGAACTTGCTGCCACGCGTCGCAGTCTTGCCGCATACGGCCGCTCCTGGTTTCGCTTTCTGAACCGACGGTACCGCGAGGCTCAAGCGACGCTCTGCGGTTTGCTCCTGCGTGAGCCACCCAAGCCGCTGGATGAGCGATTGGCGTTGGTGGACCAGTTGATTGCCACTCAAAAGGCACGCCGCGATGTCAACAGTGACCATGCCGCGGAATTGGGACGAAAGGCGTTCGGGGACTACTGGGCCGGCGAGAATTCGGACTGGTCCGCCCTTGCCAAGATCCTTGACTGGGAAACCGGTTGCCGAGAGGCCGGGATCGACGACCGGTTCCGGCAGGTATTCGCCAATCTCACGGATGTGCCGGACGTGAAGGGCCTGCTTGCCGACATTCGCAAGCATCTCAAGCCGGCGGTCGAGGAAATCAGAGCAGTTGCCCACTCTCTGAAGCTCGATCTCGTTGCCGCACTGCAGTCCCACGACATCGCGACGATTCCGTTGCGACGAATGCTGAAAAAGTTCCGTCGATGGCTCGAATCGCCGGAACTGCTCTCCAAATGGGTCTCTTACTTCGCTCTGTGTCGCGGGATCGAGAGCCTCGGGATGGCTCAGTTGGCTGCCGAGATCGATGCCGGGGCTACGGAGCAACAGCCACCAGCGCCGCTCGACCTTCTCCGGCGGCTCGTCTCTCGTTGTCTTCTGTAGCCGATTCGACCGATCTTGTTCAAGCCGCCGCCGAGCCTGCCGGGGATTCGAACAGACTCCGGATTTCCGGCTTGCCCAAGTAGCGTCGGGCCATCACGCAAAAGATGATCTTCGCGAATGCCCAGACGGCCGCGAATACGAGACCGGCAATGATCGCCACCGAGGCGAATAGTTGTCCGGCTTCCGCAGGTGGACCGGTTCCTCCGTCGGCGGGCCTCATCATCTTCGACAGGTATTCCGTCATGATCGGTTGAATCTGCAACTGCATCGCGACAAACACGCTCAGTTGAATGATTTCGAACGCGATCAGGAAGGCGAAGATCCATGCGAGCTGCCGGCGAGCGGAAGCGCGGAGGTTGAGCGTGCGAACGGCCGCGTAGATCAGGACGGCGCAGAGTGCGAATTTTGCGACGAGCAGAACGACCTGAGGCGCGATGAACCGCCGCGTCACCGCCTGAATCTTGGTCTGCATCTCTCGTTGGATTTGTTCGAAATCCGCATTCGGGGCTTCCGGCGAGGGGAGCGACTGTTGGAATTGTGCCCCGATCGCCAGTTGTACGCCCAGTTGTGCGCCGGCCACGAGTGTGGCAAGGAGCCCCATGCACCCCAGCACCAACGCCAGGACGCAGATGACGGTCAGTCCGGTGGGACGCCGTCTCGGAGCGACTCGCGCAGCCGCGATCGGCTCCGTGCCGACGTCTGAAGTGGCTTCGAATGGATCGGCTTCGTTCATGGTGGCGACCTCTTTGCCGCAAGTTACGGTAGTGATGGCGATTGCGGAGAGGACGTCGAGACAGACGACGCAAGTGCCTCATCTGCCGCATATCCTTGGGCCCGCAGTTGAAACGCTCGGATGACCGCCGGATTGAGATAGACGATCATCCCGTACACGAGGAGGCCGACACTCGTCGGCATACAATAGCAACTCAAGGAGGCTGCCAGCCCGAGGAACAACGCGATCATTCCGAGCACCCGGCCTTTCAACATCATATTGCGAATGCCGGCAAAGATATTGAGCAGCCCGATCAAGGACGTCCCGCCACCGACGGCCGCGTATCCCCACGACATCATCGTGAACATGGCCTCGGGCGGTGGACCGTTTTGTTGGAATTCCGGGTCGTTGGCGATCACGTTGCGCATTCCGAAATGGACAAGCGCGACCATGCCGATGAATACCATTCCCATCAGCACGTCCAGTGATCCCTGAACGATCATCAGGATGCCGACGATCCGCACATGGCGCACCCAGCCGAAAGACTGCGGTGGCGGAACCGCCCCGCCGTCGGCGGCCGACGCGTCCATGTGATTCGGTGATTCGTAGGGGTTGAAAGTGGAGATCGCGATTCTCGCTTCGAGGAGACGCCGCACGGGGCGGCCATCCACCAAGACGCCGCAAAGCCGCGTTCAAACCGGGAACACCGCTCCCCCGAGTCGCTTCCCCGACTCGAGGGCGTTGTCTGCGACCGGGGGCTATTGCGACACGGATCCTTGCGACGGCTTTTGATCCACTTTACGCGACCATCGGATGGGCGGTCAAGACGCACTGGGAGAACGCAAGGGAGTCCTCGCAGGCGCATCGTTCCGTCTAGCCCGATTCTTTCCTGCCAGGCGACGGGCTCGGTCCTCGAAGAGCGCCTTTCGGCCGACCGCTTGGGCGCATGCCCGGTTCCCGCCTTCCGCCGCCGCTGTGTCTTGAAGACCGACGGCCACGTGGTACAGTGGAATCTCCCTGCGGGCAACGGAACGTCTGGTGACGGATGCCGGTCGATATGGGAAATGCTCGGCATGCAGCACCTCGGGAACACTTCCGTGGTGTTCTTGCCGACTCACACGGTTCCTCGAATCAGGAAACTCATTTCATGCTGCGGTTACCTGGCGCTGTGCCGACTCGAGCGGAAGGCGGCTTCGACGGAACATGGCGGGTGATGGCGACTTGGCTGTTATCGCTGTTCCTGCTGCGATCGCTGGTGCCGCTGGCCTTCGGCGATGATCGTTCCTATTTCCGTCGACTGGCTCAGCAGATCGAACCGTCGGGAAAGCCGGACGTGAGGCGGTCCCGAGCCTATTTGATGTTTCTCGCATCGCGGTTGGCACTCGACCGCCGTCTGACGTTGTTCGATGTGAATGCCGTCGCCGGGGAAGGCGGCGTGCGGTTGGAAGGTTCGGTCGAATGGCGTGAATTGCGTCGCTCGGCGGAACAGTTTTTTCTCGCCCTGGGATTTCCGCGAGTCGACAACCGGATTGACGTGTTGCCCGATGGGCGGCTGGGGAACCGCCGCTATGGTCGAATCCGAGTCGACCATGTTCCCAGCTATGATCGGCCGACGGGAGAGCGGGAGATGGTGACGGAGTGTCTCCGAGGCGATCCCGTGTGGCTGCTGAGGGCGGATCGAGGTGAGACGTATCTGTGTCACAGTGCGGAGGGATATCTGGGATATGTCGACCGGCGCGCGGTGGAGGTGATGCGCGAAGACGAGTTCTACCGGTGGTTGAAGGGGGTCGAGCCGGAGGCGGACGGCGCCGGGTCCTCGGAGTCTACGGATCGAGCGGCCGGGCGGCGGGCCGTGGAAGCGGTGCTTGCCGAAGCCCGCCGGTTCCTCGGTGCGCCGTATTTGTGGGGAGGCAAGAGCCGCGAAGGCATCGATTGCTCGGGGCTCGTGCAAAACAGCTTCGCCGCCGCCGGCATCTTTCTGCCTCGCGATTCGAACCAGCAGGTCCTGGTGGGAAGAGTGACGGGTGTGCGCGGCGAATGGCAAGCTCTGGAACCGGGCGACACCATGTTCTTCATCAACTCGCGCGGACGCATTTCGCATACAGCCATCTACCTGGGCGAGGGAAAGCTGATCGAGGCCACCGAGCCGGTGGCGCGGATCGCCAGTCTGCGTCCGGGAGACCCCGAGTACGACGAACGCCGAGTCCGGTCCTTCGTGTGGGGTAAGCGAGTCGTCCGCTGAGAAGAGTTCGAGTCGGAGTGGGCGGGCTCCTCCGTTCAGCCGGCCATGGGAGCCAGGACGGCGGCGACGCAGGCGGTCATGCAGCAGGCCAGAGCCCCGCCCAACATGGCGCGCAGTCCCAGCCGAGCCAGATCGGATTTGCGGGTCGGTGCCAGGGCTCCGATGCCGCCGATTTGGATGCCGATCGCGCCGAAATTGGAGAAGCCGGCCAGAGCATAGGTCATGATCATCACCGCGCGGGGCGACAGGCGGCCCGACTGCTTGAGCCACTCGCCCATCTGGGCATAGGCGATGAACTCGTTGGCTACGATCTTGACGCCCAGCAGTTCGCCACAGTCCCGGCACTCGCGCCAGGGAACACCCATCAGCCAGGCTACCGGAGCGAACAGGTTGCCCAGTGCGGCTTCGAGCGACCAGAGCGAGCGGCCGTCGGAGTCGACGTAACCGAGCTGTTGGCCGGTCCAGCCGAGGATTCCGTTGAACATGGCGATCAGTGCCAAGAACGCGATCAGCATGGCGCCGATGTTGAGCGCCAGTTTCAGGCCGTCGGTAGCGCCGGTGGCCGCGGCTTCGACCACGTTGGTGTTGTGTTGAGGGAACTCGACCTCGACGCCCCCCAGTGTCTTGGGCGTGCCCGTTTCCGGTTCCATGATCTTAGCGATCAACAGTGCGGCCGGCGCCGAGATGACCGACGCGGCGATCAGGTGAGTGGCCGAGATCCCCATTCCCGCGTAAGCGGCCAGCAGACCGCTGGAGATGGTGGCGAATCCGCCGACCATTACCGCGTTCAGCTCCGACTGCGTCATCTCCGCCAGGTAGGGGCGCACCACCAGCGGCGCTTCGGTATGCCCGACAAAGACGTTGGCTGCCGCAGCCAGGCTTTCAGCTCCCGAAGTGCGCAGCGTCTTTTGCATCACCCAGCCCATGCCGCGCACGACCCAGGGCATCAGCCGCACGTAGTAGAGAATGCTCATCAGCGACGAAAAGAAAATGACGGTCGGCAGGATACTGAAGGCGAATGTTCGCAGCAGCACGTACGGCGGCGGCTTGGGGCCGATGTCGTCGTCGCGAGGATGCACGGCGAACACGGCTTCACTTCCGGCCGACACATACGACAGCAATCGATCGACGACCGTACTGGCCCACTCGAACACAGCTCGTCCCGGTACGGTTGCCAGAATCAACCAGCCGAGTGCCATTTGCAGAGCCAATCCGGCGACCACCAACTTCCAGGGAAACCGTTTGCGGTGAGAACTCATCGCCCATGCCAGAGCGGTGAATACGACCAGACCGAGGAGTGCTTGCGGCATGATGGAACCGGTGAATGCGTGGCGAGCGGTGAGACGACGGAGAAGGGGCGGACCGATGAACGGTCAGCCTTGGGTATTGAAAATGCGGTCGCCGGCGTCACCCAGGCCGGGAACGATGAACTTCCGATCGTTCAGTTCGGCGTCGACGCCGCACACATAGATCTGGGTTTGGGGGTACTGGGTCAACACGCGGTCGATTCCGGCTCGGGCCGCCAGGACGCTGAGCAACTTGATCCGCGGCACCTGCCACTGGCGGAGCCGTTCGATGGCCGCCACGGCGGAGCCGCCGGTGGCCAGCATGGGATCGAGGATCAGGGCGACGTCGACGGGTTGGCTTCGAGGCAGTTTTTCGTAATAGCGCACGGGTGTGGCCGTCGCTTCGTCTCGATAGAGTCCCAGATGCCAGACCTCGGCTGAGGGAATCAAGTTGAGCACGGGGTCGACCAGTCCCAAGCCGGCTCGCAGAATGGGGACCAGTCCGATTCGCTCCGCCAGACGCTCGCCGCTGGCCTGCGTAAGCGGCGTCTGGACGGTACACGAGGCGGTCCGCAGATCCTGAGTCGCTTCGTAGGCCAACAGCGTGGCCAGTCGCTGGACCAGAATGCGGAATTCGGCCGGCTCGGTGGCCACGTCTCGTAGTCGCGTCAAATGGCAGCGGACCAGCGGGTGGTCCACAATCATGGTCGACATGGCTGTTGGCTCCTCGAATGCCGGTAACCGGATGCACCGCTCGGTATCCCGCCGTCAGGCGTCCCGCTCGCGGAAGCGCGGCAGCGATGGCTGGTTGCGGACGACTTGAGCTTACCGAAGGGGCTGTCCCTTTTCCAGTAGGCACCGCCTGCCCCCGTTTTTTGGGCTGTTTTGCACATTCTTGTCCATTGTCGACATTTTTTTGCTCATCGACCGCCCGTTTTGGACATTAGATAGATAGAGCAATAGTTCGTTTGCCCTTTCAAGCCCAGCCGCTCAGCGGCACACCGGAGCCGCCGGCGCGGACTCGTAGGCGTGACTGGTTTGCGAGTCTGCCGGCGGTCACTCCGACCTGCGATGGTCGCGCCTGGGTGGATGCATCGAAACTGGGACCCGTCGGGTGCAGTGACGAGTCCAGTTCGCATGCAAGCAGCACTGGTACCCGGTGGCCGCGGCGGCGTCGGGGCGGACCGACCGGAGGTGTCACGGATGTGGCACTTTTGCGATGGAGATGTAGAGACGGCAGACGATGGCACGAGTCATGTTTGCGAGGAGGAAAGCGGTATGGACAGTGAGCGGCGATGGAGCGGGGCGCACGGGGCGGCGGTCGCACGATGGCAGCGGCTTATTCAAGCCGTCGCGTTCTACGGGGTGTGGGTGTTGTCGAGCGTAGCAGTGAGAGCTTCCATTCTTGATGGAAGGATCTTCATCAATGAGCTTCACTACGACAACGCTGGGCGAGATGTCGGGGAGATGATCGAAGTCGCGGTTCCCGAGGCGTGGAGTACGGACTCGGTGCTGAACCGTCTGCGAGTCACGCTGTATAACGGTTCGAGCGGCCGGCCGTACGGTCGCGCGATCGCGCTGACCGATTTTCTGTGGGATCCGGCACAGGCGCGAGACGGATACCGATTCTACTATCGGCTGTACGGCTCTCTGCAAAACGGCGCTCCGGACGGGATGGCGCTCAGTTTCGACTTGGATGCCGACGGCACCTTCGAGCAAGTACAGTTTCTCTCCTACGAAGGAAGTTTCGTGGCAACGGCGGGAGACGCTGCGGGACTCGTGTCGAGCGACATCGGAGTTTTCGAGTCGAGTTCGACGTCGCCGGGACTGTCACTGCAACTTTCGGGGACCGGCAGGCGGTACGAGGATTTCAATTGGCAGATGCCGCAGGCGTCTACAACCGGAGCCGTCAATAGGGGGCAGTCGTTCTCGGCACGGGCCGGAGTCCCTGAACCTCGGTCGGAGCTGGTGTGGTTGATCCTGGCGGTGCTGGCGGTTTGCGGGAGCAGTTACGGTCGAAGGCGGTCGGCGACCCGGTTGAAGTGCTGACAGGCCAGCAGTACGGCTCCCTCGACCGGCTCGGCCACGGTGGTCGACTTGGCGGGGCGGATATGGTTGCGAGCGAGCTCGTCAACGACTCGCCGGCAATAGTCGGGGTTGTGAGTCAGCACGCCGCCCGTCATCGCCAGCTCGTAGTCGCCGTCGCCGAATCCGAGCTGTTGCGAGACCTGGCGTACCATGTGAGCGAGTTCGGCCGCTGCTTCGTCCAGGATCGCGGCGGCGACCGTATCGTCGGCTTCCCGAAAGACGATTCTCGCAAGGGACGCAATGGTGGCTCGAGTGACCGACGGATCGTAGATTGCGGGAATCAGATCGGAGACCGCAGGACAGTCGAGTTGTTCAAGGAAGGCGGTCAGCAGCCGAGTGCGCGGGCCGCGGCCATCGGCCGCGCGGACGGCCGCTCGTAGTCCCGCCACCGCAATGGCATAGCCGCTTCCCTCGTCTCCCATCAGATGTCCCCAGCCACCGCAACGGGCGTCACGGCCCGATGGGTCGCGTCCGTAGGCAAGACTGCCCGTTCCGGCGATCAGGGCCACACCGACACCGGCGTCATTGGCCACATAAAGGATGGGCTCGGCATCGTGGACGACCTGTACGTGCCGGGCGATCTGCGCCTCGCTGGCCCATCGCAGTAGTGTGATTCGATGCTGAGCGCGACCGGCTCCGGCGATGGCCAGACACGCCGTACGCACCGAATGCGCCGTCACCTTTGCCTCGTCGAACGCGGCCGCAATAGCCGACCGAATCGCCTCTTGTACCTCGTGCAGCGTCTGCGCGGACAGGTTGGCGGGTCCGGCCGTCCCACGTCCCAATATCTGGTAGGGCTGCCGGTCACCAGGCTGAGCCAGCAGGGCGACCGTCTTGGTTCCGCCCGCATCGACTCCAATCACGTATTCCATCATGCCTCGATTTGTTGGAAGGTCCTTTGCCGTTGGCCGTCACGAAAGGGGGTGATCTTCCACTATACCATCGAGGTGCGTGACGGAGCTAGAAAAATGAGCCAGTGGCGGGGGAGACTGGCCCGAGAGGACCGTGCGCTTTTCGACTCACTCCGCTTCCTCGGCGTTTCCCGCTTCGAGCACGGGACGCAAGTGGCCGCCGTGCCGAGCCAGCAGCTCGCGAGCCTGTTGCGGAGTGACGCCGCGAACGTGGCATACCAGCGCCACTTTCACCTCGCCGGCGGCTTGCCGCAGCAGATCCGTCGCCCGATCGTCGTCGACGCCAGTGAGCATCTTCACGATTCGCCTGGCTCGCGCCGCCAGCTTCTGATTGGTGGCCCGCAGGTCGACCATCAGATTGCCGTAGGTTTTGCCCAAGCGGACCATCGTCCCCGTCGTCAGCATGTTCAGTACGAGTTTGGTGGCGGTTCCCGCCTTCAGTCGAGTCGAACCGCTGATGACTTCGGGACCCACGACGGGAGTGATCTGCAGGTCACTGACTTGTGCCAGTTCCGAGTCTTCATTGCAACTGAGTCCAACGGTGAATGCTCCGATGGATCGAGCGTACTGGAGGCCACCGATCACATAGGGTGTCCGTCCGCTCGTGGCGATCCCCACGACCACATCGCCGGAGGACAGCCCGATCTGCTCGAGATCGTCCCGGCCGAACTCGGGATGGTCTTCCTTTCCCTCGACGGCTCGCATCAGCGCTGGAGGCCCCCCGGCGATGACCCCCACAACCATTTCGGGTGGCGAGTTGAAGGTGGGAGGACACTCCGCCGCATCGAGGACTCCCAAACGCCCTGAGGTGCCGGCACCCAGGTAGATCAGCCTTCCGCCGGCGCGTAGTCGCGAGGTGATGACCTCGATCGCCGCGGCAATCGATCTCTCGACCTTCTGCACCGCCCGGGGAACCGCCGCGTCCTCTTCATTCATCAGGCGCACGATTTCCAATGGAGTGAGTTGGTCGATCTGCGCGGAGCGGGGATTCGGCCGCTCGGTGGTCAGATGTGCCAGTTGCCGATCGAGAGAGGGTGACGGATTCTCCAAGGGGGGCCTCACGTATGGGTGATAGGGGAGCCGTTACTTCCGGGCAGTTTCGCTTGAGCCGTTTCATTATAGACGCATCGTGTACGTGAACTCCAACCGGGCATCCGCTTGGAGCAGGGGACAGACGGGACCGATGGGACGGCGGAGGCCGTGTCAGTGCGAAGTGGGCTGTTGCCGGTTGCGGCGACCCTTGGGCGACCAGTTGGCTCTGCTATCATGCTTTGGGTTTTGAGGTCCCACTCAGCACGACTGCAGGCTATCGATCAACGACCGTCGACTACCAACTCGAATTTCCGTTTGCGCATGCTTCACCCGGTAGACATTCTGGTATTGATTATCTACTTGGCGATTGCCGTTTGGATCGGTGTGCGAGTCGGCACGACGTCGCAGGGGCTTGAAGGGTACCTGCTTGGTGGTCGATCACTGCCCTGGTGGGCCATTCTGGGGTCGATCGTGGCCACGGAAACCAGCACGGCTACGTTTCTCAGCGTGCCTGGCATGCCCTTTCAGCGCGACGGAGATTTCGGCTTCTTGCAGTTGGCGGTGGGATATGTGATTGGGCGGGCGGTGGTGGTGTGGCTGCTGTTGCCCGCCTATTTTCAGGGAAAGATGCTGACGGCGTATGAGGTGCTTCGGTCCCGCTACGGGCCGGCCGTGCAAAAGGCTGCATCGTTGATGTTCCTTGTCGCTCGCAATCTGGGAGACGGTTTGCGGCTCTTTCTGGCCGCGCTGGTTCTGAAACAAGTGCTCGGTGTTTCGCTGGAGGTATGCGTCTTGCTCGTGGGGGCGGTGACGATCGTCTACACGCTGCTGGGCGGCATCAAGTCGGTAGTATGGAACGACTGTGTGCAGTTCGTGATTTACATCGCCGGAGCTCTCGTCGCCCTTGTCCTACTGGCTCGTCAGCTTCCCGATGGTTGGACGACGATCATCGAGTTCGGCCGGACTCACGGCAAGTTCCGGATGTGGCACTGGCAGCCGGATCCGACGCAGCCCTACACTTTCTGGGCCGGACTGATCGGCGGCGCCTTCCTCACGTTGGGAACTCACGGCACGGATCAGATGATGGTGCAGCGTCTGTTGGGTGCCGGATCGCTGCGGCCGGCCTCGCGGGCGCTGCTGTGCAGCGGCGTCGTCGTTTTCCTGCAGTTCGCGCTGTTCTTGTTTGTCGGCGTTTCGCTGGCTTGCTTTTATGACATCTTTCCACCGAACCGGCCGTTTGCCACCAATGACGCCGTGTTTTCCAGGTTTATCGTGGAAGAGTTGCCGGCGGGCTGGGGGTTGATCGGTCTGATTCTGGCTGCAGTTTTTGCGGCGGCCATGTCGACGCTCAGCAGTTCTCTCAACGCTTCAGCGTCGGCGGTCGTCGGCGACTTCATCAAGCCCTTCAAAGGGGATCGCTGGACGGACCGGCAATACGTGAATGCCAGCCGCCGTTGGACGCTCGTGTTCGGCGTTGTGCAAATCGGAGTCGCCATCGTGGGCGGTCACGTTTCCAAATCGGTGGTCAATGAAGCCCTGGCCATCGCCGGGTTCACCGCCGGCATCATGTTGGGTGTGTTCGCATTGGCGATGGGTTTTCGGCGAGTCCATTCTGTGGTCGGTCTTGTGGCGATGGCGAGCGGAGCGCTCGTGCTGTTCGCAGTCCATCACGCCACGGAGGTGGCCTGGCCCTGGTGGGCCGCCATTGGAGCGGTCGCCACACTGGCCAGCGGCCAAGGCTTTGCGAAGCTGGCCGCGACCCTTGGATGGGATCTCACCGAGCGGTATTGATGGCGGTCCGGCAAGGGTCGCGAAGCGTGCGGTAGCGACCGGAGAGCGGGAGTGTTCAACTTGCCCGCCGAACGGGAAGGCAGTACCTTGAGCGTGAGCAGCCAAGCACCAACTGGACGGGAGCCGTCGATGAAGTTGAGACATTCCACTTTTTGCTTTGTTCGCCTGTTTGGCATCCGGTACAGTTTGCTCCCGATCCCTGTGGCTCGAGCGGTTCTGGGGTTCGTCGCCCTGACGGCACTGACGGGGCCCGTCGCCGGTCAGGGGTTGTCGTGGTCGTCGCCGGAGCGGATGGGATTGGACGGTCGGCCGTTCGATCGCATCGAGCCGCTTGTCGAAGAGTGGATCGACCAGGGGAACATGGCCGGATGCGTGGTCGCCGTCGGCTACCGCGGGAAGATCGTCTACATCGACGCGTTTGGCCACCGCTTGCTGGAGCCGCAGAAGAAGCCGATGACGATCGACACGGTTTTTGATCTGGCGTCGCTGACGAAGCCGATTGCCACGGCTACGAGCATTATTCGGCTTGTCGATCAGGGACGGCTGCGATTGCACGACCCGGTCGCTCGGTACCTCCCTGAGTTCGCGGCGAACGGTAAGGAGAAGATCACCATCTTTCACTTGCTGACTCATCAGGGAGGTCTGATTCCCGACAACCCGATGGGCGACTACGAGCATGGTCCTGAGGAAGCCCGGCGGCGGATCATGCAGCTCAAACCGCTCTCCGCTCCGGGCGAGAAATTCCGTTACACCGATGTCGGCTATATCGTACTCGGCTGGATCGTGGAGAAAGTGTCCGGCAAACGGCTCGGCCAATACGTCCGGGACGAGATCTTTGGTCCGCTGGGAATGGATGAGACTTGGTATGTGCCGAGTGAACCGTTTCGCCGACGAGCGGCTGTTACGGAAAAACGAGGCGGCAAATGGATGCAGGGGGAAGTTCATGATCCGCGCGCGCACCGGTTGGGCGGTGTGGCCGGGCACGCGGGGCTCTTTTCCACTGCCAGAGACTTGGCGATCTACGCTCAAATGATGCTGCAAAAGGGGCAGTACCACGGGGTGCGGATACTCAGTCCTCGAGCGGTCGAGGTGATGACACGAGGCTATCGGGTTTCCAGCGGTTGGCGCGGACTGGGATGGGACAAGCAGACCGGCTACTCGTCGAATCGCGGAGAGTGGATGACGGAGTCGGCTTTCGGGCACGGCGGATTCACCGGGACGGCGATTTGGATCGATCCGCAACTCGAGTTGTTCGTGATCTTCTTGTCGAATCGACTGCACCCCGACGGGAAGGGTTCGGTCAATCGGCTGGCCGGCCGGATTGGAACGTTGGCCGCGGCGTCGGTACTGCGGAAATCGGAGCGGCAGAAGCAGCGGGAGCAGGGAGATTCGGCCGAACCCGAGGCGGTTCGCTTCGTGCAACTGGGCATCGATGTGCTTCGGCGGCAGGAAATGACGCCCCTGTTGGGAAAACGGGTCGGGCTGATCACCAATCACACAGGTGTCGACCGGGCAGGCGAACTTACCAGCCAAATCTTGCACCAACACCCGAACGTCGAACTCGTGGCACTGTTCAGCCCCGAACATGGTATTGCGGGAAAGCTGGATCAGTCGAAGATCGGCGATGTTCGTGATCCTCGGACGGGGTTGCCGGTTTTCAGCCTCTACGGCAAGACGCGGAAACCGACGGCGAAGATGTTGGCCGACATCGATGTGTTGGTGTTCGACATTCAGGACATCGGCTGCCGATTCTATACCTACATTTCCACGATGGGGTTGGCGATGGAATCGGCCGCCGAGTGCGGCAAGGCGTTTGTTGTGCTGGATCGTCCCAATCCAATCGGCGGGATGGCTGTCGAAGGGCCGCTGTTGGATGCGGGGAAGGAATCGTTTGTGGGTTACCACACGCTTCCCGTTCGTCACGGAATGACGATCGGCGAACTGGCTCGGCTGTTCAAAGCCGAAAAGAAGCTCGAGCTGGACCTGACCGTCGTTCCGATGCGCTACTGGTCGCGACGGATGCTGTTTCGCGACACTTACCTGCGGTGGATCAATCCATCTCCCAACATGCGCAGTCCCCAGGCGGCACTGCTTTATCCGGGGATTGGGTTGTTGGAGACGACGAACGTTTCAGTGGGCCGAGGCACCGATCGGCCGTTCGAGGTGTTCGGCGCTCCTTGGATCGACGGCGAGAAGCTGGCGGGTCATTTGAAACGGCAGGCTCATCCCGGCGTCTCTTTCGCCGCGACGGCCTTTACGCCGACCTCGAGCAAATACAAAGGTGAGGCGTGTCGAGGCATTGCGATCAAGGTCGAGGATGAAGATCGTGTGGAACCGGTGCGGCTGGGAATGGCCATCGCTGTGTGGCTTCGGCAGAACTACCCCCAGAAGTGGGAAATCAACAGCCTCCCGCGGCTCTTAGGCAACGAGCGCGTGTACCGTCTGATTCGAGACGGCGCCGACCTGGAAACGATTACCAATTCCTACTACCAGGCTGAGTGGCGTTTTCGCGAGCGACGAAAACCGTTTCTGCTGTATCGGTGAAATCGCATGAGGAGGCTGGCCGGCGGCGGGTTCCGCTACGGGCAAGAAAAAACCCCGCTCATTCCTTGCACAAAAATGAGCGGGGTTCGAATGCTAGTTGTGAAGGAGATTCACGATGACCTAAGAAAACGAACGCTTTCAAGTGCGCTGCGCCTTGAGCAGCAGTTAGGGGCAATGAAGTGGTTCAGACTTCGGGTCCCTCCGCACCGGTGTTGGGAACCGCGTCCCTACGGCTCCCTTGCGGGATTGTACGGCGGTTCCAGCATAACGCTCCTCCTTCAATCGTTGAAGTCGGCAACACAACCCGTCGCCTCGCATTTCGGCCTCCGGCACCATGCGTGCGGCACCGAGTCTTGTTGCGACCTCCCTACTTGTTC
>JALSIV010000147.1 GCA_026989685.1 Pirellulaceae bacterium
TGCCGTCACGCTCAAGGTCTCGCTGGAATCTCCCGATCGGAAAGTTGGCCAGCGTGGCCAGGCGGTGAAAGTCGATGCCGAATTGTCTTTTGAGTTCTCGCCGGTAGGCGGATTCCAACTCGGATTGATCGGGCGGCAGTTTCGTTCCCAGAGGATTGTAGATCAGATCGAGGCGCAGTTCGTCGCGGCGGCCGTATCCGACTTCATTGAGTTGTCGCAGTACAGCGATCGATTGGGAGTGGACCTGCCGTCCGCGCTGGCGGTCGACGTTGGTGGCAAGGTAGCAGGGTAGCGAAGCGACCAGATGCACCTGCCGCCGCGCGAGCCAATGAGGAAGATCCCGGTGTTCCTCCAGCAGCATCACGGTAAGGTTGGTGCGGACGACGACGTGCAATCCGAGTTTCCTCGCCTCGGAAACGAACCGACGAAACGACGTGTGCATTTCGGGGGCACCGCCGGTAATGTCAAGCGTTTCGATTTCCAGTCGTTGGGCCCAATCGAGGACCGTCTGCATGGTTTGCCAACTCATCGATTCGGTCCGGTGAGGCGACGATTCGACGTGGCAATGCCGGCAGGCCAGGTTGCACTTCAGGCCGATATTGACCTGAATGGTGCGCGCCGACAGCGCGGTCAGTGGCTGGCCACACGCGGTCAAGAAACGGCTGGGGCATGGTTCGGGTGGATGCATGTCGCAGTTCCCGCAGCACGGGAAAAAAGGGGACTCACGGGACGCTCAACAACAGGGAGCACTCCCGTCGCAACACGACGACGATGGTTTGCGGTTGCGCACGTCAGAGCTCTTGGTTTCACTCGCCGGACGATACGAGGAAACCCGGCAATCGAACGGTTGTGCCTCTTCCACGGGAATCGGCGATCCCGGCTCGATGCCGAACAGTTGGCCCGCGTAAGGACCCGACGGGTTGGTGAGCAGGCGGTACGTCTTGTCGCAGACGGCCATCCGTCTCCCTCGGTGCAATCGGTGCCCGTCATCATCGACGACGGTCTTCCAGGGACCGGCGTAGATCACCGCCTGGTGGCGTTCCAAGCAGGGGCCCTGTTCCAGCTTCCAGGCTCGTACGGTTACCGAGCGAAACTCGATGCCCTGGACGATTTGCCAAGGTTCCTCCTGCCGCTTGAGCAGCTCGATGCCGCCGAAGCCGGCTCGTTCGAAAGCTTCGAGCAATGCGTCTTCTCGAAAGGCGCCCGAGATGCAACCTGACCACAACTCGGGATTCTGCTGGAGCTCAAGCGGCACGTCTTCGTCACTGACGATGTCGGAAATGACTACGCGCCCCCCGGGACGCAAAACTCGGTCCATTTCCTCGAAGACTTGTGGTTTGTCTTGAGGGGCTACCAGATTGAGGACACAGTTGGAGACGATCAGGTCGACCGAGTCGTCGGCAATCAAAGGCGATTGCTGTTTTTGCCAGTCGTACCACGTGCGGAAGCGGTCGAGATCCTCTACGTTGGTGATCGGATGGTCAGCCAGATAGCCGGCTGCCTGTTCCAGATCACCCGCCAGATCTTGAATCCGGGCTTTGCGAAACGCGACGTTGGCATAACCGATGCGCCGAGCCACTTCGGCCTGGTGTTTTCTGGCCAGCGCGAGCATGGCGTCGTTGAAGTCGATGCCGATGACTTTTCCTTGAGGCCCCACCTTCTGCGAAAGAATAAAGCAGACCTTGCCGCCGCCCGAGCCGAGGTCGATGACCGTGTCGCCGGCGCGAGCGTGGGACGAAGGATCACCGCAACCGTAGTCCTTTTGCAAGATTTCTTGGGGGATCACCTCGAGAAACCGCGAGTCATACTCGGCTTCGGGACAGCACAACCCCGGCTCGAACTGCCGGGCGCCGGCGGCGTATCGCTGCCGCACGGCATCTTCCACCGGCTGAGGGTTCTCGGGCGGAGCGCAGCAGCCGTTGGATTGAGGCGAAGCACCGTTCATATGATCAGACCTCCTGGCGAATGGAACGGCTCGAGCCGGCCGAGGCGTTGCAACGGCCGCACCGGCGCCGCGTTCACTGCGACTTGAGAGTATTGTCGCAGAATTGGAAGAAATCTTACAGCCGGTAGCCGGCTCCGCCGTGCCGCTTCTCTGCCTCGGGCGTATTGCTTGCGGCATGGAGTCTTGTCACAGCCCGGTCCACTCGGGGCCGTGAAAAAGGGGACGCAGAGACGGTACCTTCCTCTCCTCTTTCGAGCGTGGCGGGCCGAGTCCGTTTCGGAGTTACTTCTTGCTCTTGCCCGATTTCTTCTTGCCGGGTCTTTTCTTGCGGCCGGTTTTTTTCTTGGTGGATGTCTCCGGCTTGGGAGGCGGGGTGATGGTTTCGTCGAGCGTATCGAGCACACCCGCTTTTCGTAATTCCTCTCGCAGCTCCACCTCCAAGCTCTTGTCGAGGTACCGCAGAATCAGCATCTCGGCGCCGCGCAGCAGAGCATTGATCCGTTTCTGCTCTCGCGGATTGCCGGACTTGATGGCGTTTTTCCGAGCGGCAATGATCTGGTCCATCTCGTCTTTTCCCGGAAGTTGCGAGAACTGTTCCATCAGCTCTCGTACTTCCTTGGCCTTGCCCGCCGCCAACCGCCGTCGAATCAGTTGTGCCAGGATCTGTCGGCGGGCCACGATGTCGGTCACGGTAGCTTCGACACCGCGCACGAACGCTTCCACTTCCAGTCGTTGTTCGTCGCTGGTGAGATCGGCCACCGTGGTCTCGTCGAGCCCGGGAATGAGTGGAAGTCGAGCCAGAAGGTAGCGACCGTTCTTGACGTAGATCAACCGCAATGGGTAGTTGGGATCGCGTTTGATGGTGATCATGCCGCGCCAATCGGTACGCCCGAGGGGGACGGCTTTTTCCATCTTGCCGTCTTTGTCCACCAGCGGGTTCTTGGCGAAGATCTCGTAACTCTCCATGGGAACCTGGATCGTCACTTCCTTGCCGTCGCGCATGACTTTCTCGAGCGAGACGAGTTGCAGGCGTGTCTCGTTTCGTTCCGGACGGACGCCCAGGCCGACTTTGAGTGTTCGCGCGCCTCCGCGGCCGGTGAGCGGGTTTCGCATGGCCGATTGCACTTCGCAAACCCACACTCGGCCTTCGGCATGGTCGACTCGCAGGTACGTCCACTCGATCACGTCGATCCGCTTGGGGTCACCGTAACGGTCGTTTTTGCGGATGACCGGCTGCAGCAGCGAGTTGCGGCCGATCGCAATCGGGTTGTCCGGAGAAGTCATCAGTCCGCCCGCGCGGACTCGCACGACAGCCTCTTTGCCCTTGGAGCTTTCGATACGCACCAGCGGCGAAAACGCGCCGAGCATGGCATCGAGTGCGGTGGCGGCCAGCAGGTGGGGGCGGGCATCTCTTCGCGTGGCGACTCGCCCCATCACTCGCGTCCGGCAGTCGAACTCCCGAGCACTCACGACAAACGCTCCATCTCGGAAGTCGATCGCGACCAGGATGACTTTGTCCGCACTCAGCACTTTTCGGTAGAGGCTGGTATCGGCGGCCTTGATGGCATTGGCCGATGCGACTTCGGCTCGAATCAGCATCACTTCGATCATTCCCGACAGGACGCCGGTGGGCGTGATCACCGGGACTTTGCTCTTGGCGGCATCGACGTCGATCGCGACCAGTTGGTCCGCCGTGATTTTGTCGAGCACCGAAAGGATCCGGTCGTGAACTTTGCTGGGAGCCTGAGCAATCGTGAGTTTCCACGGCGGCCCCACTTGCGCCCAGGCTTCCTGTTCGATCTGCTTGGGCAAGGACGCTCGCATCTCCTCCGTCAGTGCCGGGGACGCCCCGTAGGCCAACCACACTTGGATGTCATACTGC
>JALSIV010000148.1 GCA_026989685.1 Pirellulaceae bacterium
GCCGGCCCCACGAGTCCCGCCCCACGAGTCCCGGTTGTCCTACTCTTTCTGCACTGTCTGAAACGTCACACCGCCATGTCGATCCCCGAACAACTCGGCCCCTATCGCATTCTGGAGATCATCGGCCAAGGAGGCATGGGGACCGTGTACACGGCCGTGCACACCGAAACGGACTCGAAAGCCGCCGTGAAGGTTCTCAGCAGCCAACTGGCATCGCAGGAGGGCTTTCGCGAGCGATTTCGAGTCGAGATCGAAACACTGAAGAAGTTGCGGCACCCCAACATCGTCACGTTGTATGGATACGGCGAACAAGACGGATTGTTGTTTTATGCGATGGAATTGATCGAAGGCAAGAGTCTGCAGGAGTTGCTCGAGTCGGGGCGGCGTTTCACTTGGCAGGAAGTCACCGAAGTGGGGATCCAAATCTGCCACGCACTCAAGCACGCGCAGGACCACGGCGTGATTCACCGCGACCTCAAGCCGGCCAATCTGCTGCTCACGGAGACGGGATCCGTCCGTCTTTCCGACTTCGGCATCGCCAAGCTGTTCGGTGCCGCTCAGATGACCATCGACGGTGGAGTGATCGGAACGATCCACTACATGGCACCGGAGCAGGCAGAAGGGCAGCGCGTAACCGTGCGCAGCGACTTGTATAGTCTGGGAGCCGTCCTGTATGCGCTGCTGGCTCGCCGGCCCCCCTTCGTCTCTGCATCGGCTGCCGACGTTCTCCACGCGCTCAAGTACGAAACCCCGGCGCCCCTCTCTCACCACGTGATGGGGATTCCTCCCGAACTGGAACGGATCATCATGCAGCTTTTGGAGAAGGAGCCGATCAAGCGGATCGCGACGCCGGTGGCGGCCGCCAACCGGTTGCAGGCGATGTTGCTGGCGCTGCGCGACCAACCGCAGACGAGCGACGATTTCTTCGGGAGAACATCCGCCGAAGCCCAGACGCTGGAAGCCAGCCCGAGCCAACTCGGTATCGATGAGGATGCTCCGGCGGTCACTCGGACACTTGACGCAGAACCCGGCGAAGAGGCCGAACAGCTCCCGGTGGCACCGGTGACGCAGAGCACGCAATACACCGAAGTTGCGGCGAGCGACCGGCGGGAACCTCTGGTGGAAGAGGATGCGACGCCCGCGTGGGTGATGGCCGCCATGATTGTCGTGGGAATCGCCGCCATTGGTACGGTACTCTATTTCGTAACTCGACCACCCAGCGCCGACAAACTCTACCGCCAAATCGTGGCGGCTGAGAACGAACCGGAGAAACTGAGCGGGAGTGGGCATCTGATCGATGATTTTCTCGAGCGGTTCCCGGACGACGATCGGGCCGACGAAGTCGCCGAATTGAAACGGCAGTTGAAACGGCAACGGATGCAGCGGAAGTTCGAACGGCGTGCTCGCCGGCTGGGAGACGTGGACCAGTTGCAGCCGATCGAACGAGCGTACCTGTCGATCCTGCGCGTCATGGCCGAAGATCCCGAGCGGGCTCTGGTGCTGACCAACGCACTGCTGACGTTGTACGAAGTGGATCCACCGCCCGATGATCGGGTCCGCGAATGCCTGGAACTGGTACGCATTCAGAGGGACGAACTCGAACAGCGCGTCCGCCGACTCACGGTCTCGGAAGTGGCGGCGCTGCGTTCCCGGATGGAGGCGATTGCCAAGATCGAGAAGGAGTCACCGGAGAAGGCGGTCGGAATGTACCGAAGTCTGATCGAGCTGTACCGGCAGCGCCCCTGGGCCGCTCCGTTCGTTTCGCAAGCCAGCGCTGCTGTGAAGCGCCTCGAGGCTTCCCGTCAACCACAGCCGAACAGCGATTCGTAGTCGAGTCATTCTCCCCCGACGACTCGCCCCACAATCGCCTGGTCGAAATAGTTGATCGACATGCCGGCGTCCACCACCACGGTCTGAGCCACGATTCCCGAGGAGCGGGGGCTGAGAAGAAACACGGCAACGGCTGCCGCTTCTTCGGTCGCCACGGCCTGTTTGCGAGGGATCACTTGCTCGGCGTACAGATACGAATCGACATAGCCGGGGATCCCCGCGGAAGCGGAGGTCTTGAGCAGCCCCGGTCCTACGGCATTGAAGCGGACGCGCGAAAACCGGCTGAACGACTTGCTGAGAAACGCCAGGGACGAGTCGAGTGCGGCTTTCGCCGGCCCCATGATTCCGTAGTTCTCGGCCGCCATCCGGGTTGTGGAAATCGAAATGGTCACCACCGAAGCATCGTCGGCCAGCAGCGGCTGGAACGCTCGCGACAGCGAGATCAGTGAATAGCAACTGACGTCGAGGGCGTTGAGAAAATCTCGTTTGGAGACTTCGTGAAAGGCCGCGGCGCCGTCCCGGTAGTCGGCAAACGCGATCGAATGCACCAAGCCGTCGATCCGGGGCACTTGCTCCTTGACATCGGACGCCAGCGCATCGATCTGTTCCGGATGGAGAACGTCGCAGACGAAGATGTCTTCCGAGTCGAACCACTTGCCGACCTGTTCGCGCCGCCGTTCGCTCCGTACCGCGCACAGCACGTGCGCTCCGCACTCTTGCAATTGCCGAGCAATGTGATAGGCGACGCTCTTGCGGTTGGCGATCCCCGTCACCAGGATCGTCTTGCCTTTCAACCGGAGAAAGTCGTTCATCGGCTCTCTGCTCCCTCGGATCGTTACGATTGCTGGTGGGCGGGAGCCAACGTGCAGGCGAACTGGAAACGTACGGCCGTCTTGCCCCGGCAGACGACTTTGGCGGACAAGTAGAAGGCATTGGCCAGACGTTCGTCGAGCTTCACCTCGGCATGGACCACATCGCCGGGACGAATCATCTGCCGAAAACGAACATCATTCATGCGAGTGGCCACGGGGACACCGTCGGCATCCTCGAGCTGCTCAGCGAGCAAGATCGCGCCGGCTTGCATGGCGAATTCACAGAGGATGACGCCGGGCACAATGGGAAAACCGGGATAATGCCCCTGCACAAAGAACTCGTCTTCTTCAAACGCCTTTTCGCAACGGATGAAGTCCGGCCGCCGCTCGATGATCCGGTCGACCAGTAACATGGGAGGGCGGTGCGGAATCGCCGACTCGATGTCGTTCATGTCGTCCAACTCGTTTTCAAGCCACCGGTGTCGGACCGGCCGACGTGGTCAACAGAGCGTCGACATCGTTGGCCACAATCACACCGTAATTGATCGCGCCCAGCCATCCCGACATGATGATCCCGACGCTGCCGGCATGATACAGTCCCCGCACCTGTTCGGGCAGGGCGCGACTGACCGCCAACCCCTCGAACTTGGTGCCGAAGCTGGTGCCTCGAGGATGACGCGTATAATGGGCGAAGGTCAACGGTGTGGCCGCTTCGATGTGCGTGATTCGGCGGCGGCAGTCGGGAACGTACTTTTCCAGATGATCGAGCGTGTCCTCGATCAATTCCGTCTTCTGCCGCTGATAGGTTTCCCGGTCCAGTCCCTCCCAGTCTTCGTAACGAGCGTTGGTGCTGGAGACGACGAAGCAGCGAGCGGCCAAATGGGGGCGGGTGCGAGGGTAGTAGAAGGAAAAGGTGCGGCTGGTGATCTGCCGGCTCAACAGCAAGTCGGTTTGGAATCGCGGAGCCGTTGAGCAAAACAGCAGGTCGCCGGTCGACTCGTCGATCAAGTCCCCCTCGCGAAACGCCATGTAGACTTGAGTGCTCGAGGTATTGAGCCTTACCTCCCTGGCGGAGTGAACGAAGTCGGCGTCGAAATAGTCCTCCCCTACCAGCTTGAAGATGGTGGTCAGCACGTTGGCGTTGGAGACG
>JALSIV010000149.1 GCA_026989685.1 Pirellulaceae bacterium
GAGTCCCTCGAACAGGGCGGGCGGCAGGCTGAAGCCCAGCACGAGCATCTTGAGCGGTTTGATACCGAGCAGGCCGACGGCATGGGTCAGGTCCGTGACTCGGTTGCCCAGGCCGAACAGCGAGCTGTTGACGACTCGCAGGAGTCGGGCCGTGAGTGCCGGATCCCGCTCGATGCACTCTCTCAGCACGGAGGCATCGGTGTGGGGCTGTTCCGCCAGTTCGAGCAGGTCGACTGCCACCTTCGGGAGGGTGAAGAGCTCTTTGCCTCGAGCCACCAGTTCATCCACAACGTGCCCGGCGGATATGCGGTTTTCCGCTTGCGCTTCTGTCATGCTTCCGTGTTGCCTCACGCTGAGTGTCCCGGTCCGCTTCCAACGCCCCCGAAATTCTACGTCACATCCCGCCACGTTTTCTCGTAGAATGCCGGTTGCACAGACACTCGAGGAGTGTTGCGGGGTTGAACCATCGGACGGTTGTATGATCGTCTTGCGGTTTGTAGCGGCTGTAGGATGAGAGGTGGTCAACCGCGTAGGTCGGTGCCGCAGATGCTGACGTTCATTCCCAGTGCTTCCGCCATGGCGGCTCGCGTCAGCAAAGCGCGATCGGCGTCGGCCGCACTTTTGGCATAGACCACCTGAATGTGGTTGCTCTTGTGCCGCGCCATCATTTGGTCGCGGGAGACGCCATGCGTCACCGCATGCATGATGGGCCATTGCGGCGTGGTGGCCTTCCAGCGGCGTTCGGTTTCTTCGTCGGTGAGTTTGACCACATGGCCGCGGCCGATATCCATGCACAGCCGGTTTTTCTCGATGTAGATCCGGGACCAGATGATCGGGCCGGGTTTGGAGATACCCTTGAGGGTCCCGCCGCCGCTGGGGAAATACATGGGCGGCTGCCGTTCACTCGACGCTCCCTTCCAGCCGCCGATGAAATGAGCCGGTGGCGCGGCGCCGGAAATCAAGAAGACCCACACGTATTCGTCGGTGTTGCCGCCGGCGTCCCAGTCTCCCCAGCGGATGTCGTGCAGCGTCGTTTCCACGGGTTGGCCGAGTGCCCGGTGGACGCGGTGGATCAGCAGGGCGTCGAGGCCGGCACACTCATCGACTTCGTTGAAGTGGGGCAGCGGTTGCCCGCGGTAGAGGACTCGCTTGCCGTCACGGCTGCGCACCGGCGGGCGAACGGAGTTGTTGAGGGTTCCCTCGACCAGATCGCTGGCGGGGAGCAAGTCTTTGAGGCCCTGCTGGTATTGGATGCCGATGGCATGGCAGCCGAAGTCGTCGGCGATCCGGATCGCCGCGATGTACATCTTGCATTGCAGCAGGATTTGCTCGTCGGTGAGATCGGATTGCGGATCGGTTCCCGTGCAGAACTTCAACCCCTTCTTGTCGTACCAGCGGCGCACCGCGCGAGCTTCGGCGTCGCTGGTCTGCATCGTTTCGTAGTAAAGGGCGGACTGGCTCAGTCGCTCCTTGAAGACGCCGGTGGGGTGCAGCAGGTGGTCGGGAATGATGGCGTTGAACATGCCCATGCACCCCTCGTCGAACACCCCCATGATCGCCTTTTCGCGTTGAAGTTCCACCGCCAACTGTTCTCCCAGCTTGCGGTGACTGCTTGCCACTTTCACGTCGCTCAGCGGGCGCACGTGGTCGGTCCGGTGGCTGATTTTGCCTCGCTCAAGCCATTTTTTCAGTTTGCCGTCGAAGAATGAATCGTCGAACGTCTCGCTCCAGAGTGTCGAATAGGCGACTCCGGCTTTGGTGAGCGAGCCGTTGAGGTTGAGCATGCCCACGAGTCCCGGCCAAGTGCCTGACCAGTTGGCCACCGTGAGGATCGGGCCTCGATGAGTGGTCAGACCGGCCAACACGTGATGCGAGTATTGCCAGACCGCTTCGGCGACGACCAGTGGGGCGTCGGAAGGAATCGAGCGGAAAACATCCATGCCTTCCTTCTGGGAGCTGATGAATCCGTGTCGTTGGCTGCGGCGGTACGGGTGAGCTCGAACGACCTGATAACCATGACGCTTGGCGGCTGCGGAGAAGGCGGCTTCCATCGCCTTCTGGGCCGGCCAGCAGACTTGGTTCGCGGAGAGTCGCAGATCGCCGCTGGCGACCAGCAGGACTTGGCGCGAGTCGGAATGTGCAGATCGTGAGGATCGAGACGGGGTCATCAGTGGAGCTCCTGTTTGTTTTGGGAATGCCAAGTAGCCGCCCTATCCTCACGCGGGCGACACCCGCAAGGCCGGAGGCGGGAGGCCGGAAGCTGTAGGGATAGTAGTGACAACGGACGGCCACTGCAACATGCGAGCACAGTGTGAAGACGTTGCGAGAGAAGACTCCAACTCGATGCTGGGGCGGGGAGATTCGAGTGATGGGGGAACTGTGGGCGGTCCGGCGCCGCCGAGACCCGAACGGACCGGGCATGATGCTTGGAAACGCCTCACTCGTAAGCTACACTCTGGAGAATCCTGTTCTGGTCGCGTTGAGAGGAGAAGCGAACTCATGGCTCGATACTTGGTAACGGGAGGGGCCGGTTTCATCGGCTCCCATTTGGTCGAGGCGCTGGTCGCGCAAGGCGAGGACGTGACCGTGCTGGACAATTTGTCCACCGGTTACCGGCACAACATCGAGCCGTGGATGGATCGCATCGAGTTCATCGAGGGCGACTTGGTCGATGCGAAGGCGGTCGAGCGGGCGCTGGAAGGCGTGGAGTATGTGTTCCATCAGGCGGCCCTCGCCTCGGTGCCCCGCAGCGTGGAAGCTCCTCTGGATACGAATGCGGCCTGTGTGACGGGTACGGTTCAGTTGCTCGATCTGGCTCGCAAGGCGGGAGTGAAACGGCTGGTATATGCCGCGTCGAGTAGTGCCTACGGCGACCAGCCGTTTTCCTCGAAGCGAGAAACGGATTTGCCGTCTCCTTTGTCTCCCTACGCGGCCGCCAAACTGGCCGGGGAAGCCTATTGTCAGGCCTTCTACCACACTTATGGCTTTGAAACCGTCTGCATTCGGTACTTCAACGTATTTGGGCCGCGGCAAGATCCGGGCAGTCCCTATTCCGCGGTCATTCCCATTTTCATTACGGCGATGCTGGAGGGGCGACGGCCCGTTATTTTCGGCAACGGCCTGCAGTCGCGGGATTTCACTTTCGTCACCAACGTGGTGCGTGGCAACTTGCTGGCGATGAAGGCCCAGGGCGTGGCCGGTCGTGTGTTCAACGTGGCCAATGGTCAATCGACGACTCTGTTGCAACTGGTCGATGCGCTGAACCGGTTTCTCGGGACCGATGTCGAGCCCGAATTCGCTCCGCCGCGCCCGGGTGATGTGATGGAGAGCATGGCCGATATCTCCCAGGCTCGCGAAGCGTTGGGGTACGAGCCGGTCGTCTACTTCGAGGAAGGGCTCGAACGTTCGATCGACTACTACCGATCGCTGGTGGCATCGGGCACCTAATCCGGCCTACCTGCGGCCGCGCCGCCCGCCGCCTCGGCGACTGGGGGCCGAACGATTGAAGTTGCTTCGAGAGGACGGTCGACTGCCCGACTGAAGGGATCGCTGCTGGAATGATCGACTGGTTCCGACCGAGCCGGGGCGGCTGAAGGAGTTGTGCGCACGGGGCTTTCCCGAGGAATTGCGCAGCGACTGGGGTCGGCCGAAGCGGCTACCACTAAATGACCGAGCGCAATTCTGCGACATCCGTTGAGCCTAGGGGACTGTTGTAGATTGTGTCGTTTCTCGGTTTCGCCGTCGCAGGTAATCTCGGACGTTTTTCATGAGGT
>JALSIV010000150.1 GCA_026989685.1 Pirellulaceae bacterium
CCGACGGAGTGCCTGCTGCGAATCGATCACGCGGTTCATCGTGCAGTCCTTCCCTAACAGCCGTCCTTCCCGAACGGATGGCTCCAGCGGCGACGAAGTCCGTCATGCATCGGTGCGCTGCGACGGCGTCGAACCATGGCTGCCTGTTTCCTTTGCGAGCGCCGCCCGCCAGCATTGCGTCTTCCGTCGGTGTACCGGCCGCGTCAGCCGGCATCGTCACTCAATTGTTCCCGCAACCGTTCCAATTTCGACTTCTCGCCGATCATCAACAAGATCTGATCCGGTTTGAACTTGTATTCGGCGGCCGGAGTAATGGTGACTTGCCCACCCTCCATCGAATCGCGTACGCCGACGACCAGAACCCCGAAGCGGCGGGCGATCTGGGTTTCTTGCAGCGTCTTGCCGATGAACGAGTCGGGTACGGCGATTTCTACGAAAGAGTAATCCTGACCGATCGGCAATGCGTCGAACACGTTGGTCCACGTTTCCCGGTCGGCCAGTTGACGAGCGATTTCCTCCTCGGGAAAAACGACTCGAGAAACCCCCAGTTTCTCCAAGATCTTGCCGTGTTCATGCGTGACTCCCTTGACCACGACTCGGCCGGCTCCCAGTTCCTTGACGTGCAGCGTCGCCAGCAGCGACAACGTGATATTCTCGCCCATGCTGATGATCACCGAGTCGGCCGCTTTCAGCGGCAGCAGCTCGAGTGCTTCCCGCTGCGTGGCATCCGCGATCACCGCCTCGTAGAGGACATCCTTGAGTGCTTCCACGCGCTCACGTTCGGAATCGACGCCCGTCACACGACAGCGGTTTTCGGCCAGTCGCGTCGCCACGGCCGTGCCGAAGGAACCCAGTCCGATCACGACGATGTGTTTGGTGGGAGACATGATCTTGCAGGTCGAAAGGGACGATGGATGGCCAGCGGTCCGGCGAAACTCCGCGGCGGAGGCAGGTTCGCCAGTGAACGCCGCTTTAACGCGTGTAACAAAAGCCGCCGTATCGCTTCCAAGTCTCGGGCATGTTGCTTGCGGCCGGGAGTTTTGTTCCAGGCTCTAAGTTTAGCGGCCCCGTCGGCGCCTGGCCACACCATTCGAGGGCCTGGAGCAAGGCCCGCCCGTCAGCCGATCAGCGGTTCCTCCGCCGGATACTCGATGGGGTCGTCGTGCTCGGCTCGCGACAAGGCGACGAATACCGACAGCGGGCCGATTCGTCCCATCAGCATCAGCACGATGACGATCCAACGTCCACTGTGTGATAGGCTCGCGGTCACACCCGTACTCAAGCCGACGGTTCCCAACGCCGAGATGATTTCGAACATGGCATCGAGGAATCTCTTTTGCGAGGCGACGTGGGATTCCGATGACTGCTCGACCAGCAGCAGCGTGGTGAGTGCCACCACCGAGACCACGAAAAACAGCATGGCCGTGGCGATGGCCCGGTTGACGACTTCTCGCGGAATGGTGCGGCGGAAGACACGGACGTGATGGTGTCCCAAGAACGTGGACCATGCGCGGAGCACCAGTACGGCGATGGTGGAGACCTTGAAGCCGCCCCCGGTCGAGCAGGGACCGGCTCCAATGGCCATCAGCAGCAGCGAAAAAAAGAGGGTGGCATTCGTCAGCGAGCCGATATCGATGGTGTTGAAGCCGGCCGTGCGACAGCTCACCGAATGAAACAACGCGACCAGAGGCCGCGCGACCCACGGGAACGGGTGCAGGACGCCGTCCCACTCGAGCAACAGGACGACGCCGGCGCCGGCCACAATCAGGGTCGCCGTACCGAGTAGCATCAGCTTGGAGTGCAGACGCAGATGTTCCCAGAAGCCGAATCCCTGGCGCTTCCGCTTCCAACAACGGTGCAGATCGAACAACACCGGATAGCCGATGCCGCCCACGATGATCAGCAGCATGATGGTGATGTTGACCACCGGGTCGAATTGGTACTGGGTGAGACTATCGTCGTTGAGAGAAAAACCGGCGTTGCAGTAAGCCGAGATCGCATGGAACAGCGCCGACCACAGCGCCGTTGGGTAGTCGTGCAGTAGGGCGAAGCGAGCTGCCAGGATGATGAAACCGATCCCTTCGAACAGAACCGTCACGCCGATGACGCGAAAGAGAATACTCCCCAGGTCTCCCTTGACGGTGGGGCCGATCGTTTCCGCCGCGAGTTGCCGGTGGTGGAGACTGTGCTGACTCTGCCATTGCAAGATCACGTAAGTCGTCACCGTCATGATGCCGATGCCACCGAGTTGGATCAGCGCTAAAATGACGCATTGGCCGAAAAGCGAAAAGTCGTTGCCGGTGGACCGCACGACCAACCCCGTGACGCACACGGCGCTCGTCGCGGTAAAAACCGAATCGGTGGTGCCCAACGGTTCGGCACGCCCCGAACGACTGAAGGGAAGTGACAGCAGCGAGGCCCCCAATAGGATCAGCAGCAGATAACCCGTGAGTGAGAGTCGCGCGGGAAACGTGACCAGCGATCCTGTGAGTTTCACCATAACTTATGTCCCGTTAGCCGCGAGCATTGCCATCGAGCCAGCGGCGGGCATGCCACAATCCGACCAGCGTCTTCGCGTCTTCGATCTCGCCCGAATCGATCCGCCGTTCGATCTCGTCCCACGAGAGAATCGCATTTTCGATTTCTTCTCCCGGTTCGCGAGCCGGATTGCCGGGAGTCAATCCGGTGGCAAGGAACAGCTCCATGCGCTCATCGAGAATTCCCGGGGAGACGAAAAAGCCGGGGAGGCGTTCCCATCGATCGGCTCGGTAACCCGTTTCCTCCAGAAGTTCCCGCCGCGCGGTCTCCTCGACCGGCTCGTCGGGTTCGCGAGTTCCCGCCGGAAGTTCCAGCAGCCGGCGCCCCACCGCAACGCGAAAGTTGCGGATCAGACAAACCCGCTGGCGATCCAGCAGCGGGATGATGGTGACCGAGCCGCCATGCCGCACCACTTCCCGCACGCGGTCGTCGCGCCGCAGGCGAACCACTCGGAAACGCACACCCGAAAAAACCAGTTCTTCATCTTCCATCGCGGGTTCCTCGCGCGGGGGCTCGTCGACTTGCGGCGACCGAGGGGGATTCATTCATTGTCGCCACCCGTGACAACTGCTACCATAGAGGGAACCGCGGATGGCGCCGAGTCGTTGGTGGGCGATCGGCCCGGCGCCCCCGAACCTTGGCCGACCCACCGGTGGTCGCCGCAACACAGCGGAGCTTGGCGATGTGGCACGATCGTCGCTGGAGCCTGTTTCTGGGACATTGGGGGCAGACCGCTGTCTTCCTCCACGCTTCCGTGCTGCCTGTCGTCCTGGGTACCCTCTATATCGGCTGGCTGGTCGATCGAGACGCCGGGTCGGATCACACCTCCTTGGTCTTGGCCGTGCTGGCAGCCGCCTGCTGGTTGATTTCCATCACCGTCCACGAATTGGCTCGAGGAGCCGTGGCGCGGGCCACCGGGTTGGCCATGCCGGAAGTGGTCGTAGGCCCGGTCGGCAACCTGGCGACGCCGCCGGCCGTACGTCATGTGCGGGCCGCTTTCTGGACCGCGCTGAGCGGCGCCGTGGCCCACTGGGTGATTTGTTCCGTCGCGGCCGGCATGTTGCTGCTCTTGCATACGCCGTGGGAGTCGTTCGTGGGATTGCTGCACCCGTTTCGTCCCGCGCTCACGGTGATGGGAGACACGCTCGGTTTCAGCAGTATGCTGATGCGGCTGGTGTTCTGGTGCAACTGGCTGCTGCTGCTGTTGCATCTGCTCCCGGTATGGCCG